>JAQCKL010000173.1 GCA_027592485.1 Cyanobacteriota bacterium | reverse complement strand
ACTTTCAGCCAGTTGGCGTTTATCGGCGGGGGCAAGCTTTTTCAGTTCGTTATGCAAGACGCGCTCATTCACCGACTGATTCCAGTAGTCAAGGACCTCAAAGCCCAGCAGGGCGGACTTGCCGACAAACTGCCGCAAAATTTCGTTCGTCGGTCCCATCACCCAGCCCGCTTTGCCATCGCGGAGGTAACGCTCAATCTCCATGTCTTTTTTAAAGCCGGAACCCCCGCAGGCATGGAGCATTTTGTCGCAGACCTGGGCGACATTCTTGGCTGCCGAAAACTTGATTTGCCAGTACCAATGGAGGTGGGCAGAGCGGGGCAGGGCCGCAATATCGGCATGGAGCGACCAGTCGCAGTTATCCGTCACCTGGTCCATCAGTTGCCCCATGGAAAAGCTGTACATCCGGCAGGCATTGGTATCGATAATCGCCTCGCCAAAGTAGTCCTGGATGGTGGGGTAATCGGCCACGCGCATGCCCACATCCACATGCTTCTTGCGGGTGACGTGCTTTTTGGCAATGTCGATCGCCCCTAGGGCAATGCCATTCCAACAGGAGGACGAGCAGAGCAGGAAAAACGGATCGACAATCTCATCATTAGAGGCGGTGCCGTCCCCCTCGGGACCGACCATGCGGCAGGTGGGAATGGTGACCCCATCCACCTGGAGGGTGCCGGACTGGTTGCCCCGCAGCCCCAGGGCATCCCACTTGTGGGGCTCGGCCTTGACCTCGTCGCCGTAGATCAAAAAACAGGAGAGATCCGAATAGTCGCCATCGAAATGGGGGCTGGTGGTCTGGACGATATACCAATCGGCAAAACCCGCCGAAGTCGTCCAAGAGGCCCGCTTAAACACCTGCCAACCCTCGTCGGTCTGCTTCGCCTGGGAGGAAACGGGGTACCAAAAGTGGGAGCCGGTTTCGGGGTCGGAGTAGGAGAGGGTGCCGATCGCCACATCGGCATCCAAGCGCTTGAGCAGGGTCTGAAGCTCAGGGTTGTCATGGGCACGGAAGAGGGCCGCAGCCACGGCCCCCAAATGCATGGTGTAGCACATGGCCGTGCTGGGGCAGCCATGGCGGGCAATGGTTTCGACCACCATGGCCGCACAGACGTGGTTTTCCCCGAGGCCACCCCATTCCGACGGCACGATCAGCCCCAGCAACCCCAGGGAGGCCAAGGCTTCGAAGTTGGCGCGGGGGTAGATTAAATTGCGGTCAGAGGCGATCGCGTTGGGCCGCAACACCCTGGCACACAGTTCAATCAGCTTGGCCTGGAGCTGCTGCTGCTGTGGCGATAGGAGCCATTGGGGATCGTAATCAGCGCTCAAGCCTTCAAAGGGAAGGGTTGCTGTGCCGTTCAGGGAATCTGTACTCATGGAATGGTTCTGATCGTGGTTTGGGAGGAAGGGCGATCGCCTAAGCAGACACCGGCATGGGTTGGGCGAGGGGATCGGCACAATAGTCCGCCAGGTGAGGGCTGCGGTAACCGTCCCGCTGCCAGAGGATGGGGAAAAAGCTTTCATCCATGTGGCAATCGTTCACCCGCTTGTAGCGGCCATAGATATAGCCCGGTGGGTTAACGGCGTGGAAGTGGGTCTGGGCTGGGATGGTGTGCAGGCCAATGCTATTGAAGGTGCCCTCGGTGCGGGTGGTGGGACCGAGGCCATGCCAGGTGCGGCCATGGTGAAAGGCGCAGCCCCCGGCGGGCACTTCTACCACCACCAGCTCGGGCTCGGGGACGCCAGCGTTTTCGGCGGCGGCCAGCATTGCCCAGCGGTAGTCCTTCTGGGGGGCATGGAATTCTCCTTCGACATTCACCAGGGGCCATTTATGGGAGCCTTTGGCGTAGACGAGGGTACCGTCGGCGGTGGAGGCATCGTTGAGGGCCACCCAGCAGGTCATCATCTCCGGCACCGAGAGAAAATCCACGTAGGCTCCGTCTTGGTGCATGGCGATCGCCTTAGCCTGGGGGGGCTTCATCCAGAGGCTGTCTTGACCAATGCGGGCTCCGTCCCACCCCGCCAGGGTGGCCGAGAGACGGCCAATTTCTGAGGAGAGCACCAGGCTGGCGATGGTGCGATCGCTCTTCCAGCCATTGCAAATTTCTCGGGTGATGTCCGGCAAGCTCATGTTGGGCCGCCAATGCCATTCATCGGGATAGATGCCCGTCTCAAATTCGCCATGGAACATCGGCTCCATGCGGGCGATCAACTGCTGGACAAAATCAGACGACAGGAAATTTTCGACAATCAGGAAGCCATCGGCTTGGAACTGTTGAAGCTGATCTTGGGAAAGCTGGAGGGGTTGGTATGCCATCGGAATAGCCCAAATCACGGTCGGAAAAAACCGGCGTCAAACATTGACAAAGCCAGCCAGACACCTTCTACTTGTCATAACAAGACTTAATCACTTGTCATGATAAGTCTTTGCTCCATTCAAGAAGTGCGCTGCGTTACGCTTTATGGAATCTCAAGCCTTAGCATCTCCAGAATTGTCCGGGCCTGAACTCACCGTTGAACCCGGTTATCTGCACATCGTCGCCAGCGACTTTGATGCCCGCCCGATGACCTATGTGACCCCAGCGGGCGATCGCCTCGGTTACGAGCCGGACCTGGCTCGATCCGTCTGTGAACGGCTAGGACTAACCCCGGTGTGGCACAACCTGCCCATGGAAGACTTTTACCGCTGCTTTGCCCCCGGAGCCGAGGGTCACAGCCGCTACGACCTGATCTGGTTCAACCAAGCCATTACCCCAGAGCGCCAGCAGGTGGTGAGCTTTACCCAGCCCTACGGATTGTTTGATGAGGCGGTGTTGGTGAAGGCCAGTAGCTCGGTATCGTCGCCCGAAATGCTCGGGGGCCAGCGGGTGGGCGGCTTAGCCGACAGCACCAACATTGCTCTGGTGGCGGGGTTCCCAGGGGCCATGGCCGTCCCCTATCCCGGCAGCGACCAGGTGTTGCCAGAGATGCTGGCGGCGCTGCGGGCGGGCGACATTGACGCCCTGATTGATGATGAACTCGTGCTGGTGGTGGCCGCCGAGGAGGATCCCAGCCTCAAGGTGGCCTTTACCCTACCCACCCAAGTGCCCTTTGCCATGGGGCTACCCCCGGCGCGGGCGGCGCTATTGCAAAAACTCGACCAGGTGCTGTCAGACTTGATCGCCGACGGCACCATGGCTGGGCTTTGGAACCAGTGGATTCCTTGGAAGCCATTTCCGTTCTCGTAGCTGTTGACACAAACTTGTCATAACAGGTTCGCTTTACTAAAGTTGCTTTGCCGCTGCTGGAGCTTGCGATTGTGACTGGAGTGATTGACCCCGTTAAGCCCTCAACCGAGGGGCTTGCTACGGACCTGGAGGCCTATGTTCGTAGTGAGGGGCGGGATGAGCAAGTCAAGCAGGTGCGCGCCAAAATTGATGAGCTCGGCATCCAGTACATTTACTACCAGTTCATTTCCGTCACGGGGCGCATCACCGGCAAAGGAGCCCCCGCCGACCATTGGGAAACCATGGCCGAGAAGGGCATTCAACTGGTGTACGGGGCCACGGTCAACCTGGCGATCGATCGCACCCAAAACTATCTGGGCTATGGACCCGAGTCAGCGGAACTGGTGGCGATTCCCGATGTGGAGACCTTTTGCCAGTTGCCCTGGGATAAGCGGGTGGCGCGGGTCTATTGCTTCTGCTTCCGCAATCGGGAGGAAGAGGTAGACCCCGGCGCAGCGCTGACCGCCGATTGCCGGGGCAACCTCAAACGCATTCACGCCGAGTTTCGGGCCAAGCATGGTTTGCAACTGCGCCACGGCTGCGAACCGGAAATGATGTGGCTGAAAAAAGGGCCGGATGGCAAGCCCGCTGGGGGGGTGACCAAGCCCAACTGCTACCACATTGATCAATTTGAAGAATTGCGCCCGGTGTTTCTGCGGGTGATTGAATATAGCCGCGCCATGGGGCTCGACATGATCCAGGGGGACCATGAGGATGCGCCGGGGCAGCTAGAGCTGAACTTTATGTTTGACGATGCGCTACGCACCAGCGATCGCCTCACCACCTACCGCCAAATCTGCGCCCAGGTAGCCCGCGAATTTAACCTGATTGCCTGCTTCATGTCGAAGCCGTTTTTGGGGGTATCGGCCTCGGGCTGTCACCACAATCTCTCCCTCTGGCGTGATGGGGAGGAGACGGTCAAAACCTTTGACCTCGACACCCTGCCGGGGATGATGGGCAACTACACCTACAGCCAGGGCGGTGAGAATACCTTCATGCCGGTGGCGGGCGGATCCCCCCGCGTGCCCGGTCCCATTGGCCTCAATTGCATTGGTGGGGTGATTGCTCACTTAGGGGCACTGACCGCGATCGGGTGCTCCACGGTGAATTCCTACCGTCGCCTGTGGGATGCGGGGTTCTGGGCACCGGTCTATTCCGATTGGGGTTACCAAAACCGCACCTGCGGCTTGCGGGTATCGGCACCGGGCCGCTTTGAATATCGCGCCGTCGATTCGATGGTGAATCCTTACCTGATGGCGGGGGCGATGCTAAAGGCGTTTGACCATGGCATCAGCGACAATCTCGATCCCGGTGCGCCGGAGCAGCGCAATATCTACGAAGCCATGGATGAGGGTAAGCAGGTGAAGAAGCTGCCCATGTCCCTGGGTGAAGCGCTGGAGCGGCTGGCGGAGGATGAGGTGATTCAATCGGCGCTACCAGGGGAAATGTACCGCCTCTTTGATGAGTACAAGCGGGACGAGTGGATTCGCTTTTTGGCAACGACCAGTGATTGGGATGCGGACAATTACATGAATTGCCTGCCCTAATACCGGATGACAGGAATTTCAACACAGTTGGATGCCGGGGGGCATAAGGGGCAAGGGGGCTAAAAACCGGAATAGTCCAATCATTTACGCCCTTGAGTATTCGTCGATTACCCTGGTGATTGCCCGAGTTGACCTAAGAGCAGGAAACACCATGGCTGCGATCGGCACCATCGAGAGTATCTGGCGGTACCCGGTCAAAAGTATGCAGGGTGAATCGCTGGAGGAAGTCTTTGTCGCCTTTGCGGGGTTGATGGGCGATCGCCTTTACAGTGTGGTCAAAGGCCATGGCAACCCTGGTTTCCCCTGGCACACCGCCCGTGAGCAAGCGTCACTCCTGCGCTATCAGCCTCGCTATAAATACCAGAGTGCTACCCTCAAACCCGAGCATTGGGCTGAGGCCCAAGCCATGGGTCCTGGGATCAATCCCCTCTATCCCGAGGCGGATCAGTTTGCTGTGGAGGTCAAAACCCCTGAGGGTGAAGTCTATGACCTGGGGGATGGCGCATTTTTAGCGCATCTCAAAACGGTGACGCAGGATCCGTCCCTAAGCCTGAAGTTCACCCAGAGAAGTCAATACGACTGTCGGCCTTTGGCGTTATTTTCTCTCCAGCTTGCTGACCTGCTCACCCAGGAGCTAGAAACGACCATTGACAAGCGCCGCTTTCGCGCCAATTTGTATGTGGACTGGCACGAAGACAAGCCCTATGAGCTTGAGCTGATGGGCAAGCGTCTCAAGATTGGCGAAACGCTAGAAATCAATGTACTGGAGCGGGATCCGCGCTGCAAAATAATCACCCTTGATCCCGATACCGCTGAAGCCAATCCTCAGATCATCAAGCATGTCGCCCAAGCCCATGAAGGGTTTGCGGGAGTTTATGGGGCGGTGCTGGTGGAGGGGGTGGTCAAGGCAGGGGACACGATTCAGCTACTCGATTGATTCATAACGAGTCGCTACTGATCGATAGGGACAATTGGGCAACATACAGCGGTTCTTGTTCCCGTGAGGTATAGCAAAAGCGCTGAAACCCTTGCTGATTGGCAGCTTCAGATCCGAAACTGTACCTTATCCAGTAGAGAAACGCTGTATAGAAGCAGCGCAGAATATGTTAAGATATATTTCGAAAGCAGTGCAATGCGCTACGATAGAAAATTTTATTTGAGTTTTACTGGCAGAAAGTAGAAGTTTGGCCTGCTGGGCTGCCAGCTCTGACACTGAAGATATAGTTAGTATCTCAAAGGCTGATTTTCATCATCAAAGATACCTTTTTATAATGAGTTCAGAAATCCAGAAGAATGGCTGCGGGTGCACATCAGGAATTCGCAAGCTTGTAATCTTGGCGCAAAACCTAGGTCAAAGTTTTCCAGAGTTATTGTCTTTCTCTAGACATGCTGGCTGGAATTTTTACCCAGAACTGGAAGCGTTGGAAATAATGATTGGGAACGAGGAGAAGCCCACTGATTCTCTTGTTGAGCTGATTAATTTCTTCCGTGGAATCCTGGATGATTCACGTTTAAATGCTTTACGAGGAGTGTGGGTAAAGTCAGGGGAAGCGATCCAAGATCAATTAGTGACGCTGATCCATGCAGGCCGTCTAGTGGATATGGCTCCCCATGATAGTTCTGATTTGTTAGATATCCTTTATCATAAGCGTATTGAGACATGGTTCCAACCCGTCTATCGAGTTAATGGAGAACAACCATGGGGATATGAGTGTTTGATGAGAGGCCGAAATAATGACGGGAATATTATTTCGCCATTTGAACTGCTCCAATGGGCAAAACAGGAAAACCTTATCTTTATGCTTGATCGCATTTGTAGAGAAACCCATCTTCTCAATGCTGGAGCTAAGATACCCAATCTGGAAGAAACTCAGGTTCTTATCAACTTCCTGCCTTCCTCGATCTATCGCCCAGAATTTTGCTTAAGAAGCACTTGTGCGGCGGCAGAGCGTGCTGGACTTCAGCCAGGGAACATTATATTTGAGGTTATTGAGACCGAGCACATATCAGATATTGATCACTTGAAACTGATCCTAAGTTCTTACCGTCAATTAGGATTCAAGGTTGCATTAGATGATATCGGCAGCGCCTTTTCTGGGCTCAATCTTTTAGGTGGATTAGATCCTGATTTAATTAAAATTGATAGGCAGTTGATTGAAAATGCACGCGATTCAGAATTGCATGGAAAAATTTGTTCCGCGTTAGTTGACATCGGTCGTAGTCGAGGGAAGCAAGTTCTTGCAGAAGGCATTGAGACCCAGGAGGATCATGATTTTGCCTTGAGTTTGGATGTAGATCTTGTCCAAGGCTATTTCTACGGTAGGCCAAGTCCTGAACCTAAAGGTTAGCAATAGACCTATTAAACAACGGCACCTGTTATTTAAAGTCCTCTTCTATTATCGTGAAGGTTGATGTCAACAAGATTAGTACGGTAGGGTGGGCAATGCCCACCGCCTCTATCAGGCTCAAGCCCTATATCTCAAAAAAAAATTGAGCAATATAGAAAAATTCAAACTGGCTTCTTTTTTGCCTCGCTGACAAGCCCAGTCGGAGGGTGTATGGCCCTCAGGAAAATGTACCATTAATTGTAACTACCTACGTCCCCGCTAGCAGTGTTGGCGTTTTGCCCTGTACGACCTTAGGGAGCATCTCAAGTAGTTGTAGGGTGCGTTGCCCTTAGGAAAACGCACCATTAATGGGTACTTGGGATGGTGCGTTCCCGTGATATTGGCTCAGTTTGTCAGTACACCAGTAGATAGGAACGCACCCTACTGGATCCCGATACGGCTGAAGCCAATCCTCAAATCATCAAGCATGTTGCCCAAGCCCATGAGGGTTTTGCTGGGGTTTATGGGGCGGTGTTGGTGGAGGGTGTGGTGAAAGCAGGGGATCCGATTCAATTGCTTGATTGACCGTAAGCCGCTGCTGCTTGGGGCAATTCATCCCGCTGAGCTTAACGGGAGTTGTAGGGTGCGTTGCTGCTAAGCAAACGCACCATTAATAGATTGTTGAAGATTTGGGATGGTGAATTCCTGCGATATTGTTTCAGTTTGCCAGTATAAAAGTAGATTAGAACGTGCCCTAAACCTGCCAAATATATGTCCCAAGAAAGACAAAGAACTACAGAATTTCTAAAGTGTAAGCATTGTGGAAATTATGCCCCAATGAACATTGCGAGTAGCTACGACTTGTCTACAAAGCCCGAACCTGACTATCCAGGAGATGAATATTACTATAATTACAATCCTGAGCCTGATCAAGGTTATACCTATGAATTGCTATTATGCTTGGCTTGCAAAAAGGCAACGTTAAGAGAGTGGTTTGAGCATGATTTGATGGATCCAGAAGACATCAAGCTTGAAACACTATATCCATCTCAAGGAGTAAAGCTTTTTTACTTGCCCTCTTCAATTCAAAAAGCATATGAAGCAGCTTTGAAAGCACGAGCTATTGATGCTAACGCATATGCTATCCTTTTAGGCCGAATGCTAGAAGTAGTCTGTGAG
>JAQCKL010000172.1 GCA_027592485.1 Cyanobacteriota bacterium | reverse complement strand
AAATCTTGATATCCCTTGCTGCATATAAGATTCAGCCATCCTTACCTATGGGGCACTACCCAAAATCCAATATGCCCCCTTTACCCCAGTTGGGAGACATGCCTGCTGTGCAAAGTCATTTTCAAACCATCCTGAAACGTCGCCTTCAAATCGAGATCGAGCAAACCCCACCCTTGTTTCCTTGGGAAAGTGAGTTGCAAGAGTACCCTATCGATGCGCCAGCCATTGAGCTACCCATGTGGTTGGCCCAGTTGCAGTCGCTGCGCTTGCCCACTCCCTTACCCGACGATATTTTGGTGACCCTGCTAGAGCGCTGCCAAGGGCTGGCCCAACAGGCATTGCAGCCTGGGCTCAAGCTGGTGCAAGCGGTAGAGTCTCTGTTCCCCGATCAGCCCCAAGCCATCGATCAAATTGCTGGATTGGTGCTGGCAACCGGTACGGCCCGCGATAGCCAACCCCAAGATTTTCAAGCCCTGAAAGCGGCCTTCCCTGGGGGGTATGCCGGTGCTAATCCTCAGCAGCAAGTAACGCTGGCGATGCTGGCCGCCCGGGATATCTTTGACGCACTGACCCTCAAGGTCACCGCCGATGCACCCACCATGAGCCGCCATTGGCAAACCAACCGGGGGCTGGTCACCTTGACCGCAACCTATGAGCCGGGCGCGATCGCTCGACTTCATTTAGAGGCGGATCTACCGGCTGCGGGTCATCTAGAGATCGGCAGCTTGGGGGAAACCGTCACTCAAACCGGGCCGGGGATTCTCAACTTGATGGTGAGTGATCCAGAGCCGGAGCGGTTGTATTCCCTAGAGGTTGGCCTTGGCGATCCGGAAGGATCCACCTTAACGTTTACCCTGGTCTGCAGTCACTAGAAGGCGCTTCAGAAGGTGATCCCCCAGTTTGCTACCAAACTGTTGCACTTCTAACCCAGGCTAGCATCGCCATTCCCCTTGCTCCTCTATTCCCAGATATCGGTGTCCCAGACGGGTCCCAGATATCGGAATAGAGGAGCTTTTGGCGTCAGCCCTTTATCACCGGCCCTTGGGCTAGCATGGAAGCCACTGTCCCCAACCGTCAAACCTAGGCCGTGGTTTTTCCAAATCCGACCGCATCTCAATCCCGCCGCCAACGACTGCAATGGGTCTTAGCCCAGTGGGCCGGGCAAGGCATTGCTCCCGAAGAGTCCAAAGCGCTACGGATTTGGATCCAGGCGTTGGTCACCATTGGCATTGTTTCAATTACCGTGGCGGCTTGGGGGGTGGCCCCGGCATCCATCTTGAATCTTGTGGCGATTCCCCTCAGTGCCTTGGGGGGGTACTGGAGCTGGCGGCGACGGCACCAGCCCAATATCACCGCCAAGTTTGTGATCGCCTTTGGCATGTTGATGGCTTTAGGCATTTTTTTGGCGCGGTTGCTGGGGGAATCCACCGATATCCGCATCAAGTTAGCGGAGCTACTGATCCATCTACAGGTCCTCCACAGCTTTGATATGCCCCGCCGCAAGGACCTGGGCTATTCCGTGGTGATTGGCCTGATCTTGTTGGGGGTGGCAGCTACCATCAGTCAAACCCTGACCCTGGCTCCTTTTTTGCTGTTATTTTTAGCGATCGCCCTCCCGGTTTTGGTCTTAGACTACCGCGCTCGTTTGGGGCTGCCATTCCAGGGACCGCAGGAACTGCAGGGGTTACCGACACCGGGGCGATTATTGGTCTTGGTGGCCTTGACGGTGGCGATCGGCCTAGGCATTTTTGCCGCATTACCCCGGTTTCCGGGCTACCAGGTGCGCAACTTCCCGGTTAGCGCCACCATTGATTTCCAGGGGGAATTTACGGGAGAGCAGATTTTCAATCCCGATGGAGAGACCCTGGAGGGGGGCGGCAGCAGCGACATCCAAGGAACAGAATCAACGGCGGGGCCGGGGCAACTGGATGAGACCTACTACTACGGGTTTAGCCGACGCATGAACCAAAACCTGCGGGGTAACCTGACCCCCAAAGTGCTGCTGCGGGTGCGGTCCCAGGCCCCAGGCTTTTGGCGGGTGATGGCCTTCGATCGCTATACCGGCAAGGGCTGGGAGGTCTCTCGGGATGATCGCATTGAGATCCTAGAGCGGTCCTCCTTCTCCTATCAGACCATATTGCCAGAGTCCGCTTTTCGCCCCGGCCTCATCGACACCGAGCTCGCCGATAAGCGGGAGGTGATTCAGACCTACACGGCGACGACATCTTTGCCCAATGTGCTGCCAGCCCTCTATCAGGCCCGCCGCCTCTATTTTCCTACCCGGCAGGCGGCTATTGACGCTGAGGGGGGGCTGAGATCACCCCTACCCCTCTCCCCTGGCTTAACCTATACGGTGATCTCCCAAATCCCCCAGCGCGATCGCACCCGTTTAGGCCAAGCCAGCACAGACTACAGTGATACCATCCGGGAAAATTACCTCCAGGTCCCCCCTGAGGTGGCGGAGAAGGTACGCCAAACCGCGATGGATTTGATGGCCCAGTCCCCCGCGCCGTTGACCAATCCCTACGAAAAGGCGTTGTTTCTCGCCCAATCTCTCAAGCAAAACTATGCCCTGCAACCGGATCTGCCCTTTTTTGACGAAGAGGCGGACATGGTGGAAGCCTTCTTATACGAATACGAGGGGGGCTATGGGGACCATTTCTCGACGGTGCTGACGGTCATGTTGCGCAGCCTGGGGATTCCCGCCCGACTGGTGGTTGGGTTTGGTCCGGGGGAGTTTAATCCCTTCACGGGCTACTATGTGGTGCGTAATACCGATGCCTACGCCATGACCGAGGTGTTTTTCCCTGGGTATGGCTGGTTTGCCTTTGACCCGATTCCCACCCACGAAGTGTTGCCGCCAGAACCGCGCCAATCTCAGACCTTTAGCGTGCTGCGACAGTTTTGGCATTGGCTGGCGGGCTGGTTGCCCTCACCGGTGACGGGGTGGCTCAACGATGGGTTTAGGGCGATCGCGAATCTCCTAGCTCGGCTGTTCCAATCTTTGGGACAGGGTTGGCAACGGGGGTTCCTCGTCCTCTTAGGGAGTATTACGGCGGGCTTTATGGGGTGGCTCCTGTGGCTTGGGAGCCGCACTTGGCAGCAACAACGGTGGCTGCAGCAGTTGCCGCCGATGGAGCGTCTCTATCAAACGCTGCTGACCTGGCTGAGCCAGCAAGGCTTTCCCAAGACCGCCACCCAGACCCCCTGGGAATATGCCCAATCCCTGGGCGCAGACCCCAATTTCTCCCAAGGGTCGCAGGTGGGTACAATCATCCAAGCCTACATGGACTGGCGTTACGGTAGCCAACCGCAAAATGTAGACACCCTGCAGCAACAGCTCAAAGCCTTAACCCGCCAGCGCCCTTAAGCCGCCATTCAGCCTGAATCATGACCATGGATACCCTAAAGCGCTCCGAACTGATCAACTTGCCACCCTGGCTACGGCCTTCCATTGGCAAAGCCAGTGAGCTCTCTACGGTCCAGCGCATTATTAAACAGCGGGGCATCCATACCATTTGCGAAGAGGGACGCTGCCCCAATCGGGGCGAGTGCTACGCCAACCACACCGCCACATTTTTGTTGATGGGTCCCACCTGCACCCGCTCCTGTGGCTTTTGCCAGGTGGACAAGGGCCATGCCCCCATGCCCCTGGATCCCCAGGAACCGGAGAAGGTGGCGGAATCGGTGGCATTGTTGGGATTACGGTACGTGGTGCTGACATCGGTGGCGCGGGATGACTTACCCGACAAAGGGGCCGGATGGTTTGTGCAGACCATGGTGGCGATTCGCGATCGCACCCCTGACGTGGCCATTGAGGTCCTCACCCCCGATTTTTGGGGCGGGGACGATGCTGAAGCGCAACAGCACCAGCGGGTCGCCACGGTGGTCGCGGCCCAGCCCGCCTGCTACAACCACAATGTGGAAACCGTGGCCCGCCTCCAGGGACCGGTGCGGCGGGGAGGCCGCTACGATCGCTCTTTGGCGGTCTTAGCAGCGGTGAAAACCTGTAACCCTGAGATGCCGACCAAGTCTGGGCTGATGGTGGGCCATGGGGAAACCGTGGCGGAAATCGAAACCACCCTCAAGGATTTGCGATCGGTGCAGTGCGATCGCATCACCATCGGTCAATACATGCGCCCGTCTTTGGCCCATTTGCCGGTGCAAAAATACTGGACCCCGACGGAGTTCGATCAACTGGGGAATTTAGCCCGGAACCTCGGATTTAACCATGTGAGATCGGGGCCGTTGGTCAGGAGCTCGTACCATGCGGGGGAAGCTTCGTAGGGTCTTCCAGAAGCTTCACATCCAGGATTGGGAGCCAACTCTCTCGGTTCACGGCCAAGCTACGTTTAGGCAACGGGCGCTTAAATTCCTGCTGGGTAGGCTGCAATCTTCAGCCCTCATCCTGTAGATCGTCACTGTACCTATCCTGGTCCGACGAGATCCTCTGACATGAAAAAAGTAAGGCAGGGTTTGCTGCTCGGCTTGGCGGGCGTTCTGGCGGTTTTGACCGTGGGCTGGCTGGTCCCTCGATTATTGGCTTGGGGGGTCACCCGATTCTACTTTGATGATCCCCCCGTAGTCCTGCTAGAAAGCCGCCCTGCCCCTCATAGCGATCGCGCCATTGAGGTGACTTCTCAAGCCCCTTGGGCCTACGGTAGTCATGGATTGACCTTGACCATCTACCAGGGGGATCGCGTTCTCACCCGTTATCAAACGACCCTCCGCAACGATGGGGCCAATCTGTCAGTGCATAATGTGCAGATTCGTTGGGTTGATGCAACCCACGCTGATGTCTGTCTGCGGGGGCAAGAACAGGACCCAGCCGGACTACAGGTGACGCTGGAGGAGGAGATCGCCATCACAGTCAGTAATGAAGCATGTGATATGGAATCCCAGGTCAAGGTCCCTTAGAGGCTGTTTAAAGAGCCTTGTACCGTTCATTCGAATACAGGCACTATCCAGAACGCGCAACGGCAACATCAGGCACCCACCCGATGTAATGACTGCCTACAGTCACATCCAAATACTGGCCTACCCTCTTTTTAAACAGCCTCTCAGAGCGAGATGGGGCGGGGCAGTATCTTCACGATCAAGCTGGCGATCGCTTAGCTTGAAAGGCAAGGTGGTGCGGCGCTCGACTCGACCTAATTTTGTTGCGGTGATTCGGCACTACCCTCTTAAAGGGTGATGGCTAGAATATTTATACACCAATGCTTCTAGGCCGAGGAAAGGCAATGATAGAAGGCTTTGAGTGTCTCACTGTATTAATTTGAGTGAGACACTCTATTAACAGGACAGTGCCACGCAGTATGGGTCTTCAAGCAGACCCTATATTAGAAAGTTCCTGCTGGCTTACCGCATTGATCTATGACCGTCTCGGCGAGACCGATTACTTCAGAACTCCCTTTCCTGGAGACCAAGCTCTACCTGCCCCGATGGTCTGTTGAACAGGTTTCGCGCCCGAGGCTGATCGATCGCATCCACCCGCAGCGCAAATTAACTCTGGTCTCAGCCCCAGCCGGGTTTGGCAAAACAACGCTGCTGGCAGAATGGATGGCGGCTGTGCCAACGCGGCCCGTTGCCTGGATTTCCTTAGACACGAGTGACAATGATCCGGCGATTTTCTGGACCTATCTGATCACCGCTCTTCACAACATTCGACCCAGCTTAGGTGAGCGATCGCTCTCGTCACTACAGTCACCACAACCACCCCCAATTGAGTCAGTCTTAATGACGTTGCTCAATGAGCTGACTGCCGTTGAAGCAGATTTTGTCTTGATCCTGGATGACTGTGATCGAGACCCAAGCAATTCATCGCGGGATCGGGTTTTTGCTCAACCATTTGCCTCCCCAAATGCATCTGATAATCGCCAGCCGTGCCGACCCACCCCTATCCCTGGCTCGTTTAAGGTCTTGTGGAGAATTGACCGAGCTGCGGGTTGCCGACCTGCGGTTCACAACCGATGAAGCTGCGGCTTTTTTGAACCAGGTGATGGGGTTGGCGATCGCGGCAGCGGATGTAGCAGCCCTAGAGAAACGAACCGAGGGCTGGATCGCAGGGCTTCAGCTTGCGGCTCTCTCAATGCAAGGGCGGGAAGATCTGCAGAGCTTCATCGCGGCTTTCTCTGGCGATGACCGCTACATCGTGGACTATCTGATGGAAGAAGTCTTGCAGCGGCAACCCGATCGCGTCCGTCGCTTTTTGCTGCAAACCGCTATTTTGGACCGTTTGAGCGGTTCTTTGTGTGATGCCATTGCCGACCAAAGCGGTAGCCAGGAAATGCTGGAAACGCTGGAGCGTGGCAACCTGTTCATCATTCCCTTGGATAACAAGCGCCAGTGGTACCGTTACCATCACCTATTTGCCGATGTTCTTCAGGCCCAGGCCCGCACAGAAGGGCCAGAGCACCTGACCGATCTGCATGACCGAGCCAGCAAATGGTACGAGCAGCAGGCACTGTTCTCTGAGGCGATTCGTCATGCCCTGGCCGCCCAGGATTTTGAGCGGGTGGCCGGTCTGATCGAACGGATATGGCCCACGATGCGTCGGCGTCAGCGAGAAACCACTGTATTCGGTTGGATCACGTCACTCCCTGACGCTCTGATCCGCAACCGGCCTGTCCTCAGCGTTGTCTATGCCCTGGTGCTGCTAAACGATGGCCAGTTGGACGCGGTTGAATCCCGCCTACAAGATGCAGAACGATGCCTGGCCGCAGTCTCAGATTCACAGGAGCCGCTGGCGGTCGTTGTCACGGACGACGCCCAGTTGCGGTCTTTACCGGCCTCTATCGCTACTGCCCGCGCCTATCGGGCAGTAGCGCTGAGGGATGTCTCTGGTACGGTGACTTACGCTCAGCAGGCCCTCGCACTGTTGCCAGCAGATGAGGAGTATGAGCGCGGCACCACCGCCGCCCTGCTGGGTCTGGCCTACTGGACCAGCGGCAGGCCAGAAGCCGGCTACCGCTCCTTTGCTGAGGGGCTGGCAATTTTTAAGCAGATGGGCCTCCCTCAGATTGCCATTGGCGGCACCTTGATCCTGGCACAGATGAGCATGGCCCAAGGGCGGCTCCACCGGGTCATTCATATTTGTGAGCAGTCCTTACAATTGGCGACAGAGCAGGGCGGTCCAGTGCTGCCGGGTACGCCAGAACTGTATCTGGCCTTAAGCGAAGTGCGCTACGAACAGGGTAATCTGGTCGCTGCCAAACAGCTCTGGCAGCGCGGTGAAGCCTTACGTCAGCAGGCGTCGCTGTCGGGGGCGAGGTTTCTTTGGCGGGTGGTACAGGCCCGCTTAACCGCCGCCGAGGGCGATATGAAAACGGCCCTTGACCAGTTGCACCAGGCGGAACAGCTCTACTACAAAGCGCCGATGCCCGTACCGAATGTGCGACCGATCGCGGCGTTAAAGATGCGGTGGTGGCTGCAACAGGGGCGGCTGGCTGAAGCGCTGGACTGGGTGCGGGATTGTGGTTTGTCTATGGATGATAAGCCCAGCTATTTGCGCGAATACGAGCACCTGACTCTGGCGAGGGTGGCTATCGCGCAGTACAGGCGCGATAGCTCAGACGCGGTGATTGATCCGGTGATCAGCCTCTTGAATCGATTGTTGGCCGCTGCCGAAGCCCAGGATCGTACGGGCAGCGTGATCCAGGTTTTAGTGGTGCTAGCTTTGGCGAGTGAGGCCCAGGGAAATATTGCGGCGGCACGGGTGGCGTTGGAGCGGGCGCTGGTGTTGGCGGAGCCGGAGGGGTATGTGCGCCTATTTGTGAATGAGGGGGAGCCGATGCGGGCTTTGCTGCGTCAGGTTGCGGCGGGCAGTGATTATGGGCAGCGGTTGCTGGCGGCGTTTGGCAAGGGGGGGAATGGGCCGATTGCGGCGGTACCGGTTGAGGGCGCGGATTATGTGGAGCCGTTAACGCCTCGGGAGGTTGAGGTTTTGCGGTTGATTGCGGCGGGGATGCGAAATCAGGAGATTGCGGATCGGTTGTTTATTAGTTTGGCGACGGTGAAGCGGCATATTGCGAATGCCTATGGGAAGTTAGGGGTGAGTCATCGGATGGAGGCGGTGGCAAGGGCAAATGAGTTAAATTTGCTATGACTGGCGACTATAAGTTGCTGATCTTCATAGACTTGCACCAGGGAAAACCATTCTGGCAATTGAATTGCTTTTAAAAGACAGTAAATATTCTAGGAAATCTGGAAGTTGCTAGAATTTAGCCAAATATGCAAACAAATCAATAATGGGTAGTGCCCCATAGGTAAGGATGGCTGAATCTTATATGCAGCAAGGGATATCAAGATTTACATCCT
>JAQCKL010000171.1 GCA_027592485.1 Cyanobacteriota bacterium | reverse complement strand
TTTACGGCAGTAATAAACCTGCGTCGATTGAATAGATAGCTGTGTTAATAAGGGTTTAGGTCTCTCCATGGCGATTCGATTTGGGATTCAACGTCGGTTGCGATTTTGGGTGGCGGCACTGGGGGCAGGGTGCTTGCAATCCTTGCTGTTGGCCCTGCCGGGTGCGAGTGCTGAGCGAGTTTACGTTAACTACGGTCTGCTAGAGCGATATGTCACCGTCGAATCCCTGGAAACCTATGCCCGCACTGGCGAACTCCCTGAAGAGCTAGAGGTTTATAGTCGTTACTTCACCCCTGAGCAACTTGAGCAACTCCGCCTTAGTCTGCTGACTCGTGCTGACTTAGATGTGGTGGCGGTCTCTCAGTTTCTCTACACCCCCCAGGGGGAGGCGATTTTGGACTGGCTGGGGGAAATCGTGCAAACCGCAGCCCGTTTAAATGGGTCTCGTGCTATTCGGGGGGCGGTGATTTTGGCGGCGGCAGACCCCGATGGGGGACTGAATCTGATCAATGTACTCAAGTGGTTCCCAACCCAGGGCATCCGACTTGATTTGCAGCGGCTCTCAGGGGTGGCCGATGCGGTGGTGACAGAACTAAACGAAACCACTGAAACCACACGCCGCATTCAGGCCCAGGCGGCGGCAGCGGTGGCCGAGTCTGGCCGAGATCGCTCCCTCGCCTCTCAATTCCAGTTGGGATCAGCCGGATCCTATGGTTGGGAGCGACGGGTCTTAAACCAGGTTGCCTTACCCACTCACCTCTATGTGCCCGAGGGCCGGAATGCGCCCCTCGTGGTAATTTCCCATGGCCTTGGGGGCGATCGCTCCACCCTGGCCTACCTAGCAGAACACCTGGCTTCCCATGGCTTTGCTGTCGCCGTGGTCGAACACCCAGGCAGTAGTGCCAATCAGCTCAACGCGCTTCTGGCTGGTCGCTCTGAAGAAGCGGTGGAATCGGCAGACTTGATTCGTCGCCCCATTGGCATCCAGGCCCTTTTGGATGACCTAGAGGCCATGGCTCAGAATGACCCGGCCTTGGGCCAGCGGATTGATTTCAAGCACATTGGCGTCCTGGGGCAATCCCTGGGGGGCTACACCAGTCTGGCCTTGGCGGGAGCCACCGTGGATCAGGCCGCCTTGGCCGAGGCCTGCCCTCCCCAGATCGATCAGCTCAACCTATCGCTGCTGCTGCAATGTTCAGTACTGTCAGCGCCGCAGCCCTTACCCACCCTGCAAGATCAGCGGGTGCAGGCGGTGATCGCCATTAATCCCTTGAGTAGTCAGATCTTTGGACCGGCGGGGCTAGCCCATATCACCGTCCCGGTCATGGTGGTTTCGGGAACCGCCGACACCGTGACCCCCGCCCTAGCGGAGCAAATTCGCCCCTTCACCTGGCTGAGTTCTGCGGAACGGTACTTGATGTTGCTGGAAGGGGGCACTCACTTTTCGACCATTTACAATCCCCGGGCCGGGGCCGAGGTGATTCCGCTACCGGAGGCGGTGGTGGGTCCCAATCCCGCTCTTGCCCAGCAGTATGTCAAGGTGATTGGTCTGGCCTTTTTCAAGACCTACCTGGCCGAAGATGAAAGCTATCGTCAGTACTTAGACCCGGCCTACGCGAACGCCCTCAGTCAATCCGGTCTGCCCCTGGCCCTGGTACGCGAGCTGATCCTGGGCGACTAATTCGTCTCAGTCAGAACTGAACGCGTTTTAACGGAGACGAGCACCGGCACGATTACGACGCTGTGATTGATAGCCTTGGCCCCGTTGCTGAGGGCACCGATGGCCCATCTGATGCTTTGGGCTGCACTAAAGGGACCTGCAGTGCGGTTCTAACCGGACGGACACTATATCAGACCGATCTAGCCCTATAATCTGGCAGACATTACAGCCTGCCGAGTTTGAGCAAGGAGCGCATCGCCATGACTACCGGAACCAAAACCGTCTTTATTTGTGGGTCAGCCCTACAAGGGCAACCTGACCATGGCAATTTACAAGCCGCCCCCTTTTTAGGTGCTGCCAAAACCGCCCCTAACTACCGCCTCCATGCCGTTAAGGACGGTTGGCACCCCGGCATTTATGCGGTTGAGTCCGGCGGGATTTCCATTCCCGGCGAACTTTACCAACTCACCGCCGAACAATACGACCATTTGGTTTCTACCGAACCCCCCGATATGTATCCTGCCGATGTGCTTCTCGATAACGGTAAGACCGCGATCGCCATGCTTTATCCCCAGGCTTTAATTGAGGAGCAGGGGTGGCCGGACATTTCAAACCATGGGGGTTGGGCAGCCTATAAAGCCAGTAGCGGTGGCTAGGGGAAATCAATTATGAAGACGGTGCCTGGCAGAATTCTAATCTTCATGTTCCTCAAAAGGGTCAGTGAGCTGCTTGGCTGGGGGACCAAAGGCCGTGTAAACTGCAAAGGCGGTAAAGGCGATTAGCACAGTACCTACAGAAATGATAAGAACTGTTGCGGGCTCCATGGGTGCTTTTCCTTGAGAAATTGCCTTTGCTTTATAATATTACAAACTATGAAGTGGTGTACACAGGGTTAATCCATGGCACAACAGACTCGTTTAAGCAATTTGCTGAAGCCCTTAAACTCGGAATACGGTAAGGTTTCTCCCGGTTGGGGTACGACACCGGTTATGGCCGTCTTCATGGCCTTATTCCTTGTTTTCCTGCTGATCATTCTGCAGCTTTACAACTCCTCTCTGCTGCTCGACAGCATTGACGTCGATTGGCAGAGCTTAGGTCTCTAGGTCTAAGGAATCTGCGGGAAAATAGCGTACCGATCGTAGGGATTTGGCATTGCCAAACCCCTATCGTATCGACGAGATGTTATTTGGCCCTAAACCCCTCATTGGGTCGGGTTTATCTCCGTTGAATCGAGGCTGGGGTAGTCATGCTATCTCAGCCTTGTTTGGTGAAGGGAATTTTGAGTGATAGAGTTTCATCACGGGTATTGATATGGAGGGCCTCCTATGAATTTTTTTGGCATCGGTTTGCCGGAGATGGCCCTAATCTTGGTGCTAGCGCTATTGGTCTTTGGTCCCAAAAAGCTACCGGAGATTGGTAGCAGTTTGGCTAAAGCCCTAAAAAGCTTTCAGAAAGCTCAGCAGGATTTTGAAGCTGAGTTTAAAAAGGAAGCCGAGGAAATCCAGAAAACGATTACTGAGCCGATGAAGGCATCGATTGAGAAGCCTAAACCCAAGGCATTATCCCCTCAAGTGGCAGATGAGAGCGAGGCTGTTGCTGAGACTGTGGATGCAGCGGAGATGGGTGCTGAAAATGAGCCAGAGGCGGTTGCTGTAGAAAAAGACTCCGAAGAAGTGATTCCTGGCTAGACCTTCATTCCAAGCGTAATTGGCATGGAAGATGACCCTCTGAATGGGTTTTGAATCTGACCAAAAGCACTGTTTTTGATTGGCTGACCTCAGTTCATCACGTCCCCAAAGATCCTTCTCAAAGATTCTTTGGACAGATTCCTGATTGTTTTCCTACGGCGTTAATAGGGTTGTGACGCAAGTTTCGACTGCAGGATTAAACTCAAGCCCTTTATTGATTGTCGGTCTTGGCAATCCTGGGGAGAAATACGCAAAAACGCGCCACAACGTTGGCTTTGAAGTCGTTGATGCGCTGGCCGCTCGGTGGCAAATGCCCCTGAGCCAACACCGCAAATTTCAGGGCATCTGTGGGGAAGGTCGAAATAATGACGGGCACAAAATTATTTTGCTCAAGCCCCAAACCTACATGAATCGCTCGGGGCAATCGGTGCAGGCGGCTCTGCAGTGGTATAAGTATTCACCCGAATCTGTTCTGGTCGTCTACGACGATATGGATTTAGCCCTGGGCAGATTGCGCTTAAGGCTTTCGGGATCTGCTGGGGGGCACAACGGGATGAAATCCATTATTACTCACCTCGGCAGTCAACGGTTTCCCTGACTGCGGGTGGGGAGTGGGGCTGCTGACAAAACGGCTAATCGCGATCACGCTGTTGTTGCCCATGTGCTGGGGCGACTGACCCCCACTGAACGGGTCCAGGTAGATGCGGTCATTCAGCTGGCTGTGGAGACGATTGAAGCCAGTTTGGTCAAGGGTCTTGAGAAGGCCATGAGTTTATTTAACGGCGTCACCGTAGACGCTAAGGGCGAACGATGCCCCTAAGGCCATCAGGTTCGGGCCATCAGCGGGATCGGTTAAGCGTCAATTTCTGCTTTCATCCGTTCCAATGTCTGATTCATCTGGTCAAACATTTGTTGGGGCGTAATCCCAAATTGTCCTAACTGGGTTTTGAGCTGCTCTACGGTCATTTGAGCACTGAAGTCTTCTGATAGCTCAAACCGTTTCATGAAAATACGATAGCGCTCCATGATTGATTCCATCTGGTCGATGTATAGCTTTTTGCCATCGCGATCAAACTTGCCATAACTGCTCCCCAACTGCATCAGGTTTTGGTAATCCTGAAAGAGTTTCATTGCTTCCTGTTGAACAATTTCCGAGTCAAAAAAGCTCATGATTCCTTGGTGATAATCAGCGTAGGGCGTAATGGGATAGATGAAAGCGATTTTCCCTGGCCAGGGATTTCACTCCCAATCTTCCCTCAAGCGAGAGGTCTAAGGGCTATTTCTAGATTAGAGATAAGTTCAACTAGAGGGAAGGCGAAATATCCTCACTCTTAATTTTTTCTGGCAAAGCGACCAAAAAGCCCGCCGCTTTTCTTGGGTTTGGAGCTACTAGCGTTTAAATCAGTCAGCTCAATGCTCAGGTGCTTCGCATATTTCAAGGCGACGGTGTTGTGGGGATTGAGTTTTAAGGCTTGCCGGATATGGACTTTGGCCATGCCGCCCATTTTATTCATCAGGTAACTCTGCCCCAGCATCGTGTGGTAATCGCTGTTATTCGGCTCAATACGCACCGCATCGCGGAATTCTTGAATGGCCTGCATATATTTTTTGTTGGCAATATATGTTTTGGCCCGATCAATATGCCGTTGGGCGTAGTTGGGCGGAGGGGCTGAGACCGGCTGCCCCGAAAGGGTGTCATCATTGACTGTGACGGAGGATTGAACCGTGGCAGAGGAGACTAGGCCGGTACGCTTCTCCCGGATGACCGGATCCCCCATCTTCCGCCGCAGATAAATTAGATTGAGTTCGGCGATCGCGGCAGTCTGCTGAGTGAACGCTTCAAAAGAACTGTACTGAGCCTCCGACAAAGTTGAGAGGGCTTGCTCGTAGAAGACATCAACCTCAGGCTCTGGACTGTCTCGCAGTTGTTGAGCTAGATCTCCCTGGGCGGATAGTTTCTGCTCGCGGCTCAAACGCCTGACCTTAAACCGCAGGGTCGCCAAGGTTTCCGCACGCCCTTTATCTTGCTTCAGACGTTGATAGGCCGGATTGACCAGCCGGGCCAATACTTGATTGGCAAACTCTCGACCGTCCTCCGCTTGGGTGGCCTGGATATCTGGGTGAAGCTGCTTAGCAACCTGTCGATATCGTTTTAGAATTCGGCGCTCATCAGCAGTAACTGCAACCCCAAGGACCGCATAAGGGTCGGTAGAGTACCGCTTAGTCCAATCGGGAGAAAAGGGAGCAGTTGGCATGCAAAACAGCTCAGCACAAGAAGACGTTTAGGTTGACCGTAAAGCTCGGGGTGAATAAACAGCAGAATTCTTAAAAGTGGTCGGGCTGCCCCAGAGCCTCAAGTTTCCCCCTTTCTAACATAAGTCCGCATATATACGTAAAAGGTGGCCATGTTCTTGGAGCGAGTCAGTGAAAATACAGTGATTTCACTATTTACACTATTTACCTTAGCAAAAGCCTTGGGAAACGCTGACGCTGTTTACTTCAGGTGAAGATAACAGCTCGGATGATCGGTTTGCCGCTGCTCCGCTCACATCTATAGGAATCATATTTGCTTTTTCTCTATCTAGGCTAATCTATGGCGATGTGTTCGGCGATAGGATGGTGATCATTCAATGAGGCAGGCAGCAGAGCAGCAAGCTGGCACCCAGACTACTACCAGACGGCGAGTCGCGGCAGCCCTCGCCTTTGCAGGCGCATTGAACCCGCTGCCCTTACCTTTGGCCGGACTCCATAAATTTTATTTGGGCCATCCCCGGTGGGGGGTGATTTACTTGTTGCTCAACTGGACTCAAGTTCCCCGGATAGCCTGTGCCTTGGAGGGGGTATGGTATTTGTTGCCGTGGCCAGGGGACCGGCTAACACCGACCGCACCATCGGTCCATCCTCAAATGACATTGGCCCAACAGACCCAATTGGTGGCGGCGACGATTCGAGATTTAGAGCAGCTCCGTCAAGATGGTTTGATTACGGAGTGGGAGTTTGAGCAACAGCGCCGACAATTATTAGAGCCCGCTGAGGGCTAGGTTGGATAGGTACGGGGTGACGATGACCAAGAAATCGCTGGGGTGGGGGCAATGGAAAGGGTGGCGGCATCCCTTGTCGACTAGACTCAAGCAAAACTCCCGGGTCCGCCTTCGCTCTGATGAAGAAGTGCGGATTGCGGCGGCTTTGGGGGTTCGTATTGATGTGAATCGGGCCTCAGTGGATGACTGGCTCCGCCTGCCAGGTCTATCGATTCACCAAGCTCGCTCGCTCGTACATCTGACTGAGCAGGGACAAGCCTTTTTTTGCCTAGAGGATATTGCCATTGCCCTCGGTGTAACGGCCCTCACGTTGCAACCTCTGGCACCCATCCTGCAATTTTGTTATTACGATCCGACCTTGCCCAACCCAAACAGTTCGAATTGAGCCCATCGACCTTGGCCGCATTAAGGATGAGACCTGTATTGGCAATGAATACCTTTTCAGGTGTCAGGTATAAAAAAATACATGGCTGAGATGGTTTCAAGGGGTTATGGCTGGGGAGTAATTTGACCCGGTCTACATGGGGAACAGCTCTCTAGGGATTGGGGATTATGATTGTGACTGCGATCGCTTCACTCGCAAATCCTGACCCTAGACATACCCTGGGGTAGTGATCAGTCGTCGTCAAATCTGTAACTGAGCGATTCTCGGAAAACACCCGCTCGGCCATGTCAAGGGGGTTGGCAGGATGTTACTGACGGACGTTCTATTGTGTAACAAATGTTAAATTAGCAGGGAGCCCTGGTTCCTTAGGGCCTTCATAAAAACAACTGGGCGATTTTAGGCCCTTTTTCATTCTGCTGTTGTTGCGAGTTAAACAAGCCCCACTATGACAAACACCGTTTCCCCCCGGCCAACGGAGACTTTGCAAGGCGCGATCAAGCTGGCCCAGGATGTCGAGACCCAAGAGCAAGCCCACGCTACATTCAATGCCCTTTATGACGATCTCTGTGGGACGGATCCTGAGACTGCCGCAATGATGCAGTTGCTTTGGCGGGAATATGTTGCCTCTCGCCGGTCCGCTGCTTTTTGGCAGGAGTTATGCCAGGTTGAGAAGCATTTGTCTGAGCGCATTACCGAGAGCCATATTCAACTGCGTCAAAACTACCTGCGCCTGATGCAGGAACAGTAAAGCCTCTCAGCTGGAGTGACCCAGCAACGCTAAGGCGCTGAGGCCCCTTGGTGTTGCTGGGTCAACCCGTAACACCCATGCGATTTTTAGGGATTGATTTAGGGTGGCAGTCAGGAGCCAGCGGCCTATGCTGTTTAGCCTTGACGGATAAAACCCTGGCGTTAGTTGATCTCAGGCGACTCGATACGAAAGCTGAGGTTCTAGCGTGGGTAGATGCCCAGGTGCCCCCTGGTGAACCGGCGATGATTGCGATCGATGCCCCCACGGTGATCCCCAATGCCACTGGCATGCGCTGGCCCGATCGCCTCGCCCACAAGTACTTTGGCAAATACGATGCCGGTTGCTACCCCGCTAACCAGGGTCGTCCCTTTGCTGAGGGGCTGGTGAAATTTAGCCAAGCTTTAGAAGCACAGGGCTTTCAGCATGCGCCCACGGTGACACCCCAACAGCCTGGTCGCTATCAGATTGAGCTCTTTCCCCATCCCGCCACCATTCACCTGTTCCACCTCGACCGCATTCTCAAATATAAAAAGGGTCGGCTGGCCCAGCGGCGGGCTGAATTGAGTAAACTGCGATCGCTCCAGTTGGCCACACTGCCTACGCTGGCCCCCGCCTTGGCCCTGTCGGCTGAGCAGCTACCGGTCATTCCCACCGGGGGAGCCCAGCTCAAAGCCGTAGAAGACCAGCTAGATAGCCTGATCTGCGCCTACGCCGGTGCCCATTGGTGGTGGTGGGGCCTAGAACGGAATTGGGTTTTAGGGTCTTTGGAAGCAGGCTACATTGTCGTACCCGCCCCTGATCAAGGTCAA
>JAQCKL010000170.1 GCA_027592485.1 Cyanobacteriota bacterium | reverse complement strand
CCGCCTTAGAATCCTCTACAGCTGCTTCATTGTTGCCCAAAGGGTAAAGGCAATTTGCCCGTGTCTACAAAAACGCCCTTGATAGGGCTTCAGGCTGATCAGTTTCGCCATACCCTCGATCAGCAGGCGACGGCAACCCTAAAACAGCTCCCCGGATTAGACCTGCTGATCCGGGCTGTCTTAGGGCCGATCGCAGAGCAGTTTTTTTACTTGGACAATATTTCCACCAGTGTTTTAGTGGGGCCAGAGCAACTGCCTGACCTCCATGATTTGCTGCTGGAGGCTGCTCAGATTTTAGATATTGCCACCCCGCAGCTCTATATCCGCCAGCATCCGGCTCCCAATGCCTACACCTTTGCCATGCGAGGTCAGCAACCCTTCATTGTGGTACACACGGCTTTGTTGGACTTGTTAACCCCTGCGGAGATTCAGGCCGTGCTGGGTCACGAATTGGGGCATCTCAAATGTGACCATGGGGTCTATCTGACCTTGGCCAATCTATTGACCCTGGTAGCCAGCCAATTACCAGGGGGAGATCTATTAGCCCAGGGCATGCAGGGACAGCTCATGGAATGGGTGCGCTGTGCAGAATTCACCTGCGATCGCGCCGCGCTTTTAGTGAGCCAAGATGCCCGAGTCGTGGCCTCCGTTTTGATGAAATTGGCAGGGGGGTCGCCGTTCCTGGCCCCACGTCTCAATCTGGATGCCTTTCTCGCTCAGGCGCGATCCTACGAAGTGGCTAGGGATACTCCGGTGGGGGAAGCTGTGCAGCAGTTGCGGAGCCAGAGCTTGACGCATCCCTTGCCAGTTCTACGGGCAAGGGAAATCGATCGCTGGGCGCAAGGCAAACAATATCAATCCCTGTTACAGCTGGCGGGAATTCGGTATAATGACGAAATGCCAATTAAGGGCGGATGGCGGAATTGGTAGACGCACCACACTCAAAATGTGGCGACTTCGGTCGTGAGGGTTCGAGTCCCTCTCTGCCCATAATCAAAAAGTAAAAATCCCCAAGGCGGCAAACCGTTGCCCCTGGGGATTTTTTTGCCTTGAATCCGTAGCTTTGCGAATCAAATTTCCCCTTACTAACAGCCGTTCCTCAAAATTACGCAGGCGATATAGGCAGTTCTTATACAAGAATAGTTCGTGAAACCTACGCCTGTGTTTGGTTTCCAGTTCACGCAAAATACAACCTATCCCGTGTCATCCCCACCGGGTAGATGGGCTGAGGAAGCCAAGTGGCCTGGATATCAGTCCATTTGGCTTCGGACACCGAGGATCGCTCTGATCCTTATGTCCTAACCGGACTGGCGACTGCTATCAATCCAGGGGATGGCCTGAGTTGAACCGGGCACTCTAGGTCCAAGTTATGTGCATCGAACCTTCCTTCTCACCCCTACCCTTGAAATACCCCCCTTCCAAATTGGTTCCGCCTCCTATCTCTGCCGTATCAGGGTTGACAGAGGCTAAATTCTATTTGATCAAGCTGGCCACCCATGATCATCAAGCCCTATTTGGGGAGATGTCAGAGGGGCATTGTCAACTCAATAGCCTGGGGCAAGTTGCCGTTGATGAATGGACCCGTTCCACTCAGGCGCACCAGTCCGTTGAGATCGATCAGTGGGTAATTTATCCCAATTATCTCCAGGGCATTGTTAGGGTGCAGGCCTTCCACAACGGTGGCGACTATATCCATGCCCCTTCTAGTAAGCCACGACTCCTGTCTTCTTTTGTGGCGGGTTATAAGGCGGCTGCAGCCAAACGAATTAACCTCCTCCGCAACTGCCCAGGGCAACCCGTATGGCAACGGAGCTATGATGAGTGCCCGCTGACAGATGACATCAGTCGCCAGCGATCGCGGCAAATGCTGATTCAGCCAACAGTGGCCTAAGTTACGGCGTTGGCCATTTTGCTGCTGAGGGCAGTCTTGTCCTAACCAGACTGGTGACTGCTGACCCCACGGTCTATAAGTCGAGTAGCCCCGGCGGTGGCGCAATCGCCACGTATCCACCAGCGACATCAACCACCGGCACAATCTCCGGCACCAGGGGAATCAAAATGGGTTTCTGCTGCGCCGATGGCGGCGGGGATCCCGTCTCTACAACGGCCGGATCAAGGGCGACGGCCAGAAGATCATTCCCAGCCGCAAATACATCCACCACGGTCCCCAGGCGGGTATTGTCTTGGTGCAGGCGTACCTCTAGACCAAGCAGATCCCCCACATGAAACTCATCGGGCTCTAAGGGGAGGCGATCGCCCACTTTAACTAACAGCACTGCATCCCGGAGCGCCTCGGCCTGCTCCCGATTGGTTACACCAGCCAGATGTATGACATACAAGCCTTTGCCAGGGAGGAAGCGGCCAGAGGCCAAGGTCACCACTTCCGGCTCCAGGTTAGGTTTACGGCGTAGCCAGCGTTCCCCTGGGGTGAGAAAGCGCTCTGGGAAGTCACTGTCAGGATAGACTCGCACTTCGCCACGCACCCCCTGGGGCGCAACGATCCGGCCAATCTCAATCCATCCAGAGGGGGATGGAGCGGGGTGCGGGTGACTCAATGACCCACCGCCATAGGGGTAGGGGATGTGGGGATCTGAGTATAGAGTTGGTCGATCACCGTCGCTAGGTGGCGCACGCCCGTGGCGACTTCCTCATCGGTAGCGGTCAGACTAATGCGAATGCATTGGTGCTTATGGTCCCACTCCTCGTTAAGACCAGGGAAGAAGGGACTACCTGGTACCGCAATCACCCCATGCTGCTTCAGTTGTTGGTACAGTTCCCAATCGGTGATGGGGAGTTGATCAAACCAGAGCCAGGCAAAAATTGCCCCTTCGCCCCGGTGGAGGTACCACGGTGCTTGCTGGGGCATAAACTGCTCTAGATTCTCTTCTAGCACTTTGAACTTATGGCGATAGTGAGGGCGAATCACCGTTTCTGCGATCTGAGCCAGGGCACCGGAGGCGATCGCCCGCGCCGCGATCGCTTGGCCGTAGCGGGATGAATGGATACAGAGGTTGGTCTGGAAGGATTGTAGGACCTGGATGATCGCTTCATCGCCTAGGGCCACACCAATGCGCTCACCGGGTAAACCCGCCTTCGAGAGGCTCAAGCAATGGAGCATATTGGGCCGAAAAATTGGCGTCATCTCAGTGAAATTGAGGGCCGGATAAGGGGGCGCATAGGCTGAATCGACAAACACCGGCACGTTGTAGGGGGCGGCGAGGTCGGCAATGCGATGCACCTCATCATCGGTCAAAACATTGCCAGTCGGGTTGCAAGGCCGGGAGAAGAGTACAAACCCGGTCTTGTCATTGATTTCAAGTTGGCTAAAGTCGGGTCTATATTTGAAGGAATGGGGCTGATCGCCCAAATCAATGGTGGGTTTGAAGGCCCGCAACGCTTCTGGGAAGAGCGATACCCCCCCATAACCGGTATAGTCCGGGCTCAGGGGCAGAACAATTTCCTTCAGTTCGCCCCCAGCGGCGTAGCCCCCAAAGGCATTGGCCGCATAGAAATAAAGGGCCTGACTGCCGGGGGTAATCAGAATATTCCGCTCAGTCAAAGAGAGGCCGTAGCGCTGGTTAAAGTCTGCTAAGACCGCTTCAATGAAGGGTTCATAACCCTGGCTAGAGCCATAGCGACAGACCACTTCGCCATAGTCATTGCTGGCCAATAGGTCAGCGGTACAGTCCCGCCATAGTTGCTCTACTTCCGGCAAAATTACCGGATTGCCCGCACTGAGATTAATAAAGGTGCGCCCGTTGCCTGCCCGCAACGTCTCGATGATGTCTTTCATGATGGCCCTCACCCCAGTCAGGTGGGACATTTGATCGCCAAAGCGGGTCAGGGCAGGGTTCATAGGCCGAAAAGATAGAGTTTAAGCGGACAATACTGTTTATTGATGCTATCTGATTTTCTAGGGATATCATTCCTGAGAGACCAGAAGAGCTTTGGTCAACGGGAAACCTTGGCCGTCATGGCGGGTTTTGTGGTGATGATGGTGCTGGATATGACCTTGGGGTAACAGTTCAGTATTGGGAGATCATAGCCGAGGGGCTGCGATCGCCAAAGTCCCGGCACCACCATCTAATGTGGCTGCCATCCCCACCGGTAGCACCGCATTCACCCCATCGTGGCCAAAGGGAAGATTCCCTACGACGGGTATGCCCAGGTCCATGAGGCGCTCCCTGAGTACCGCCTCTGCCGGAAAGCTCAAGCCCTGGTCGGTGGGCTCGCAGCGGCTAAATCGACCGATCGCAATCCCTTTGACCGCTGCCAATTTACCCATCATCCGCCAGTGGGTGAGCATGCGATCGATGCGATAAGGGGCTTCGGTAACATCTTCGAAGGCGAGGATAACCCCCGTCAGGGGGGGTTCGTGGGCCGTACCCAGCAAATGGGTGGCCACGGTCAAATTAGCCGGCAGAAGTGGCGCAGTCACTTGCCCCGCCACCCAACCCAATCCTTGAATCGGAGGGATGGCGCGGCCTTCGACCCAATCAAATAGACGTTGCTGAGACCAGTCTGGCTCAGCATCTAGGGTGGTGAGCAAAGGACCATGGACCCCCGAAATCCCTGATTTAGCGAAACTCCAAAGCAAACTCGTAATGTCCGAAAACCCCACGAGCCACTTGGGGGCAACCGCCGGCCATTGCCAATTTTCGAGCAAACGGGTCCCGCCAAAACCACCCCGAGCACAGAGAATCGCTTTGCAGGCTGGGTCCTGTAAGGCGTCTAACAATTGTTGGCGACGCTGGACATCTTCCCCCGCCAAGTAGCCCCATCGCTGGTCATAACCGGGGGGAACCTCCACCTCATAGCCCCGCGATCGCCACAGGTTAACCCCTTTCCAAAAGCTTTCTTGCTCCCGCAGGGCTCCACTGGGGGTCACCACCCGTAGGTGATCCCCAGGTTTAAGGGGAGCTGGTAATTGACAATACCCCATCATGAATCCTGCAGACGGCAACCGATATTGTGACCTATTCTGTTACCGCTATGGCAGTCGCCAGTCCGGTTAGGACAAGACTGCCAGCCATTTGGCTGCTGATCTCAGGATTAGAGCGATCCGAGGGGGCCAACGCAAAGGGGCCAGCGCGATGGGTGCGTGTTCACCCACACTTTATGTGTAAAACACTCCCCAAGGATTGTATTCAGCCTTCAGGAATTTTTCTGTAGTCAATCTGGAGGCAACTGTGTCTAGCCCCTTAAGCAATCGCTCCCAAAACCTGGTGTTTGTGTTGTGGCTGCTGAGCGTACCGTGGGTGATTTACACCATGATTGCTGAGCGCTGGCCTGTGGCAGACTTCAATCGTTTGCAGGCCCAAATCACGAATGGCTACTACTTTCCGAAGCTCACCATTGCCCTTGTGCTATTGGGCACGGCTATCGTGGCGGTGGTGGTGGGGCTGTTGGTTGATCTAGTGACGCGCAAAGGACCGTTTAGACGGCAGCCGCCGAAGGGGTAGGGTACCTTGAACCCGTGACAATTGTGCCAGGGCTCAAGGCGACAACCCGATGCCAAACCTATTTCAACGGTGGGTTGTCTGAGGCGGGTTGAAGCCTTTTGAGGGCCAGGCGGGCGGCTTCAGCCACCTGAAAGTGGGGATCTTTGCTTAAGAACGTGAGGGCCGATTGGGTTTTGGGGGACGGCAGATTACCCAGGGCTTCCGCAAGGCGCTGCCGTACCAGCCAATCTTCAGATTGGGCAAAGGCCAGAATGGCATCCACCCCGTCTAAATCCCCCACTTCTCCAATCGCCGCGATCGCCGCTTGCTGCATCACCACCTCATCGCTCTTCAGGGCATCCATCAGCACATCGTGGGCCTTGGGATCCTTAAGGTTGCCGAGGGAAACCGCCGCACTAAAACGCACCAGCCAATCGGTATCTTCGTAAAAGGCCCGTACTAAGGGCGCAAACGCTCGGGGATCTTCTAAGTACCCCAGAGCACCGGCTGCGTCGGCCCGAATCCCATAATCAGGGTCCGCCTCTAGGAGCTGGGTCAAAATACCAAAGGTTTCTTCATCTGGCTTGACCCCCAAGGCAAACACCGCCATGGAGCGAATCTGTAGACGAGGGTCATTGAGAACCTTTTTAAGTAAGGGAGCCGCTTCACGGGCAGGCACATCCCTCAGTAGCGCCAAGGCAAGCATTCGGTCCTTACTATTTTTGCTTTCTAGCTGCACCGCAATCTGCTGCAGATCCAAAGGGCCACTAGCACTCATTTTTAACAAAAGTACATGAATTCTACTCATCCTAGCGTCACCCAGTCCGGCTGGCAGGATCTCGAAAAATACGATCACGGCTCAAATCTTAGGATTCTCTTCACCGCTTTCTACCCTTGAGCTTGGTTAACCTGGAGAGTAGGCTATCCAATACCAGGTTTATGACCCCTAATACTTTTTCTCCAGATGATGCTTCTGGCAAGCCCGAGAAGGTCGCTGTGCTGCTGATGGGTTATGGCGAAGTCGAACATTACGAAGACTTTGCCAATTACAACGAGCAAGCCCTGAATTTGCTGACGGCCAAGTTTGCCCCGGTGCCCCTATGGCTTTATCCGCCGTTGGCCAAGGTTTTAGCCCTGTTTGACTGGCATGAGTGGAGTCACCAGCATGGGCAGTTTATCTCTCCTCACAACGCGATTTTCGAGCAGCAGCGGGCGGGTATTGAAGCCAATTTGCAGAAAAAATGGGGCGATCGCGTCAAAGTCTTCAAAGCCTTCAACTTCTGCGCGCCGTTTCTACCGGACCAGGTGATCCCGCAGATCCAAGCTGAAGGGTTCGATCGCCTCTTGATCTATCCCCTCTTGGTGGTGGACTCAATCTTTACCAGCGGCATTGCGGTGGAGCAAGTCAATAATGCCCTCGCTAACCATTCAGGCGCGCGCGCTGACGAACACTGGCTCAAGGGCACCCGCTATATCCCCTCCTTCTTCGACGAAGTTGAGTATATTGACCTGTTGGCAAATCTGGTCAGCGAAAAAATCCAGAAAGAGCTGGCGGTGGCTCACCTCCCCTCCCAAACTGGGATTGTGCTGATGAACCACGGCTGTCCCCACAAAGCCAAGGGGTTCACCTCGGGCATTGATGAAAGCCAGGCCCTCTACGAGCGGGTGCGTGAGCGGCTAATCAATCGCTATCCGTTGATCTCCGTGGGCTGGCTCAACCATGACACGCCACTGATTGATTGGACCCAGCCCAATGCCACCCTAGCGGCCCAAAACCTGATTGGCCTGGGGGCGACTGCCCTGGTGTTTATGCCCATTGGGTTTGCCACCGAAAACCACGAAACCCTCTTGGATGTGGAGCACATTATTAGCGGACTGCGGCGGAAGCGCCCGGATGTCACCTATGTGCAAATGCCCTGTGTGAATGATCATCCCCTCTTCTTGGAGATGGCGGCGGATTGGACCCACGACCAGATTGCGGCCCTCCTAGAGGCCGATGCTCTGGCGGTGGATCTATCCATGGCAGCGGTGCAAGCCCAAGAGGTGCATGGCCACAGCCATAGCGGTCACCATCACCATGGTCACGGCCACCCGCATGACGATCACGGGCATCAGCACGAGCACCCCGAGAAGGTCCATACCCATTAGGGGATAGGGGAGAGTGATGGGGCGGTAGTGAGGGACTAACCGAGGTCATCCTCTCTTTAGGTCAAAACCCAGGAGCCTATACAAACACCCGTATGAACATAGGTGCGGGCTCCTAAATTCCGGCCCTACTGATTCGATGCCTATACCCCCCATGGCGATCGCCCTTGTTTCAGCGTTGGTTTGAGGCATTACCGTGCAAACCATTGGCTTGATGGGTGGAATGAGCTGGGAGTCCTCGATTGAGTACTACCGGATTATCAACGTAGCCACTAAAGACAAGTTGGGTGGGCTGCACTCAGCGAAGAGTGTGATGGTCTCGGTTGATTTTGCTGAGATCGAGATCTTGCAACATCAAGGTCGCTGGCCAGAAGCCGCCCACCTCATGATTGCCGCCGCCCAAAGCCTAGAACGGGCCGGGGCTGATTTTGTCGTGCTCTGTACCAACACGATGCACAAGCTGGCAGACGAGATTCAGGCCCATATTCAAATTCCCTTTCTCCACATTGCTGACGCCACTGCCCAGCGGGTGCAGGCCCAGGGGATTCGCAACATCGGCTTATTAGGCACCCGCTTCACGATGGAAGAAGATTTCTATCGGGGTCGGTTGAGTGATCACCATGGTTTGAATGTGCTGATCCCCAGCGCGGTTGAGCGGGCGATCGCCCATCAAATCATCTATGAGAGGATGTTTGAAAAGTCGGTCTTGAAGTAATAAAAGCTCTCAGGGTATAAGTTGCGACAAGTAA
>JAQCKL010000169.1 GCA_027592485.1 Cyanobacteriota bacterium | reverse complement strand
ATGGCACTCACCGGAGATGGGAAATGCTTCTAGCTTATGTCTTAATGCAATTGGCGACTGCTATAACCTCAGCGATCACAATCCAGTCATGGCGACCTTCCCCTGTCGAACAAAACCAATCATGGATAACGGGTGTTGTCGATCCCAAACAGTTCCCACCACAAGACAACGCCATAATAGGGTCCAAGCCAACCCGTTCTCGGTAGCCCATGCGTCTGCAACCCCTCATCCGCAAACTCCACGCAACGATCGCCCCCTTTGTCCTGCTGCCATTACTGATCACCGTCACCACTGGGGTCACTTACCGTCTCGGCAAAAGCTGGTTTGGCCTCAGCCGAGACCAAGTCCACTTTTTGATGACCCTGCACGAAGGCGAGTACCTGGGGCCGACCCTAGAACCCATCTACGTCCTGCTGAATGGGCTGGGGCTGATTTGGATGATTACCACCGGTGGATTAATGGCCTGGCAAAATTGGCAGCGATCGTGGCGACAACGGCACCCGGCCTCACCCACTGCTGCCGAAGAGTGAGGGGCAGCACCCGGATTTAGGGTTAAGGGTGGGCCGTTGGGCGGCGAGCACCCTCCGCCTGGTTTTCCCCCATAACCCGATCCAGGGTTTCGCCCAGCTTGTCAGCAATCCCCGCCACCCAAGCCTCATCTTGTTGGGTGTAACTGCGGGGGGCATTGGCAGCCAAAATCAGCACCCCCTTCGACCCCAAGGGCTGGCAAATCACCCCTTGGGTATTGGGCGGCAAATAGTCAAATTCCACTCGCCCTGGATAGATTTTCAAGTTCACCAGGTAAACCGCCTTACCCGTCTCTAACACCCGCTTCAGGATCGTGCCTGGGGTGACGGTAGCTGTGGGGCCGAGCACGCCTCGGCGCATCAAGACTGTGTCGTCGTAATAGGCGACGAGCGATCGCGTCACCGTATTCGTCAACAGCAGGTGAGAGGCCCAGGCCAACTCCGTCTGGACCATCTCTGGCAACGTCTCTGCCAGCTCAAACCCACTGTCACCCTCTAGGATCACAGCCTCGGGGGAGCGAGGCTGGACGCGTTGCCAGAGGAGTCCCGTCAGGACTAATAACGCACTCAAAATCACCCCCATCACATCGGAGCGGGCTTGGGAGTCCGTGAGCGCCGGGGTCAAAACGCGGTTGACCATTAACAAACTGCTACCCAAAACGCCCACCACAATGGGCAGGCGTCTGAGCACAGCATTGGTATCAGCCTTAGACTGCGGGGACGGGGCCACAGGGCTCAGTCCTCGGGCTGGTTGGTGCGGGCATAGTCATCCTGGTAGCGGACAATATCGTCTTCGCCCAAGTACTCGCCATTTTGCACCTCGATCAAAATCAAAGGAATCACACCGGTATTTTCTAAACGGTGGGAGGTGCAAGGGGGCACATAGGTGGATTGGTTAGAGGTCAGGAGAATCTCCTGCTCGCCACAGGTAACCTTAGCGGTTCCACAGACCACGATCCAATGCTCACTGCGGTGATGGTGCATCTGCAAACTGAGGCGATGGCCAGGCTTGACCTCGATGCGCTTGATTTTATAGCGGCTGCCCTCTTCCAATACGGTGAAAGAGCCCCAGGGGCGAAGTTCGGTAGCGGCGACGTTTTGGTCGTTTCCCATGGGTACAGGGAAATTGCTTACAGGTTGCGTCATTTCTTCAAGTTTGGGCACGATGCAAATTCCTCCAGGTTCCGTGAGGGTGACATTTAAATGTTAATGGTGGGCTCATCCACCTGATTTAGGATGCCCATTGATCTGAGCCATGGCACTCAGGTAAGGGGGCTCCCCAGCCATGGAAGCGCAAACCCTACCCTGCCAAATATAACAATGCTGCCCGGCGGACACCGCCGTCATCGCCCCGAACCGGATCATTCCTATCAACTCTTTACGGGAATGGCGCTGGGCTTCAGCTTGGCTTTAAAAAAACGGCCCCAACCGGACAGTTTTGTGGCAATTTGCTAAGACGGCTACAACGCCCCCCCAGGGGCTACGGCGTATAATTAACGATCTGAATACCCAGGCCTGAATACTCAAGATAAACGTACCGAATTTATCCCCGATAGGTGCGGCAACGGCTGTTTTGTTATGGCAGTCGCCAGTCCGGTTAGGACAAGACTGCGAGTCCCTTTGCTTCGGCGCTCAGGATCAGAGTGATCCTAGGTGGCTTAGGCACAGGGGCCAGTGCCATCGGGGGACAGCGGTTTTGCCCCTGACGCTGAGGCCCATAGAACCCTTCCTGGCCGGAGGCCCATGATCGTCCCAGTAATCCGATGGCATCCGTGCGAGGGATCAGGGCGGTCAATGGATGCCGATAGCTGCTGACGCAGAACCGACTCTGGGTTGCCCATTGGCTGGGTCAACGGAGCCGGTAACGAATGGCATGCTGGTTCACTGAGCATAACCGTTTGCTATGGACCAGGTTGAGGTTAGCCAGACTGAGGTTAGCGCCTTAGCACGTCTTGCTCAATCCATCACATCTGGATGGATTTGATTGTTGTTGAATAGTTGTTGAATAGAGTCACTAGACAAGGCGTCCCATGGAAAATACACGGGTACATCACCACATCTCCCTACCGGCATCGAGCCTGCCCCCATCGCATCAAACGGCACCCCTGATGGGACCCCGGTGGTTGGTGGAAGAGCGCGACGCCTGCGGGGTTGGATTCGTGGCCGATCAGCAGGGGCGGGCCAGTCACAACTTGGTGCAGCAGGCCCTCCATGCCTTGAGCTGCATGGAGCACCGAGGGGGCTGCTGTGCTGACCGTGAATCGGGAGATGGGGCGGGCGTCATGACGGCCATGCCCTGGGCGCTATTACAAAAATGGGCTGATACTGCGGGCCACACCTTAGTCCCAGACTGTACTGGGGTGGCCATGGTGTTTTTGCCCCAGTTGACCGCTGCCGCCGCGATCGCCCGCGAGGCTTTAGCGACGGCGGCGACGACCGCTGGATTGACGGTGCTCGGGTGGCGGCCAGTGCCGGTCAAGCCCGAAGTGCTGGGCCAACAGGCACGGCAAAATCAGCCGCGCATTGAGCAATTTTTAGTTCAGGCCCCTAACCTCCAGGGCGATGAACTGGAGCGCTTGCTCTATCAGGTACGTCGCCAAGCCCATCGCGCCCTGGCGGAATGGCAAGGGCAGGTCGAAATCGCTGCCGCCCTAAAGGACACCTATGTCTGTTCTTTTTCGAGCCGCACCCTGGTGTATAAGGGCATGGTGCAATCGGCGGTGCTGCGGCAGTTCTATCTGGATTTGCAGGATAGCGACTACGTCAGCCCCTTCGCGGTCTACCACCGCCGCTTTAGCACCAACACCATGCCGAAATGGCCCTTGGCTCACCCCATGCGGCTGGTGGGTCACAACGGCGAAATCAATACGCTGGTGGGCAACCTCAACTGGATGCGGGCGCGGGAAGCGGATTTGGCCCATCCCTTGTGGGGCGATCGCATCCAGGATCTGCATCCCATCGTTAATTTTGACAATAGCGACTCCGCCAACCTCGACGGGGTCATGGAGCTGCTGGTGCGCTCGGGGCGCAGCCCCTTGGAAGCGCTGATGATTTTGGTGCCGGAAGCGTACAAAGATCAACCCGATTTAGAAACCCGACCCGAAATCACCGATTTCTACGAGTACTACAGCGGTCTCCAGGAGCCTTGGGATGGTCCGGCCCTGGTGGTCTTCAGCGATGGCAAACAGGTGGGGGCCACCTTAGACCGCAATGGCCTGCGTCCCGCCCGCTACGTCATTACCCGCGACGGTTTGATCATTGTGTCTTCCGAGGCTGGGGTCGTCGATATTCCCGTCGAGGACATTGTCGAAAAGGGTCGCCTGGGTCCTGGCCAGATGATCGCCGTGGATTTTGACACCCAGGAGATTCTCAAGAACTGGACCATTAAGGAACGGGTGGCCCAGCAGCAGCCCTATGGGGAATGGCTCGACACCCATCGCCAAACCATTCAGCCCCAACTGTTTTCAGAACCCCTACAGGTGGATGCCGCCACCCTATTGCAACAGCAGACGGCCTTTGGCTACACCGCTGAGGATGTGGACCTGATCATTCAGGACATGGCGGCCCTGGCGAAGGAACCCACCTTCTGCATGGGGGATGACATTCCCCTGGCGGTGCTCTCCACCAAGGCCCACCTGCTCTACGACTACTTTAAGCAGCGGTTTGCCCAGGTCACTAACCCCGCTATCGATCCCCTGCGGGAGCGGTTGGTGATGTCGCTGACCACCCAGCTCGGGGCACGGGGTAACTTGCTGGAGGTGGGTCCCGAAGATGCCCGGCTCTTGAAGCTAGAGTCCCCGGTCTTAAATGAGGCGGAACTGGTCTTGGTCAAGGCCTCTAGCCTAGAAAACGCGACCCTGTCTACCCTTTACAGGGTTGAATCCGGCCCTGATGGCCTACAGCAGGCGGTGGCGGACCTGTGCGATCGCGCCGACGCGGCGGTCAAAGGCGGGGCGGTAATTTTGGTGCTGAGCGATCGCGTTGATAGCGGAGGCCACCGGACGCGCTTAGATAACACCACCACCTATATCCCCCCCCTCGTGGCGGTGGGCGCGGTCCATCACCATCTGATTCAGGCGGGGCTGCGGATGCAGGTGTCCCTCGTGGCGGATACGGCCCAGTGCTGGAGCACCCACCATTTTGCTTGCCTGGTGGGCTATGGGGCCAGCGCCATTTGCCCCTACATGGCCCTAGAGTCCGTGCGCCATTGGTGGACAGACAGCCGCACCCAAAAGCTGATGGAGACGGGCAAGCTCACCCCAGTCACCCTCACCGGAGCCCAGGACAACTACCGCCATGCGGTTGAAAACGGCCTGCTCAAGATTCTCTCGAAGATGGGCATTTCCCTGATTACCAGCTATCAAGGGGCACAAATTTTTGAGGCGGTGGGCATTGGGGCTGATCTCTTAGATTTAGCTTTCCGGGGCACGGTCTCTCGTTTGGGCGGTCTCACCCTCCAGAACTTGGCCCAGGAAACCAACACCTTCCATCAGCGCGCCTTCCCCGATCTGAGCAGCAAGCGCCTGGAAAACATGGGGTTTGTGAAGGCCATGCCCAAGGGGGAGTACCACATGAATACCCCCGTGCTGACCAAAGCCCTCCATAAAGCCCTGACATCGAAGCAGTACGACCATTACGAGGTCTACAAAGCCCAGTTGCAGGGGCGCACGCCGACGGCTTTGCGGGATCTGCTGGACCTCAGCAGCGATCGCCAGCCTATTCCCCTAGAGGAAGTAGAATCCATTGCCAGCATCATGGCCCGCTTCTGTACCGGCGGCATGTCCCTCGGGGCGTTATCCCAAGAGGCCCATGAGGTGTTGGCGATCGCCATGAACCGCATCGGCGGCAAGTCCAACTCTGGGGAGGGGGGCGAAGACCCGAAGCGCTTCCAGACCTTGACCGATGTGGATGAGAACGGCCAATCCCCCCAGTTCCCCAACCTGAAGGGGCTGCGCAACGGCGACACCGCCAATTCAGCCATTAAGCAGGTGGCCTCAGGGCGATTTGGGGTCACCCCTGAATACCTGAGCCATGGCAAGCAGATTGAAATCAAGCTGGCCCAGGGGGCCAAGCCAGGGGAAGGGGGGCAGCTACCGGGCAAGAAAGTCAGCCCTTACATTGCGATGCTGCGGCGGTCTAAACCGGGGGTGTCCTTGATTTCGCCGCCCCCCCACCACGACATCTACTCCATTGAAGATCTGGCCCAGCTGATTTTTGACCTCCACCAAATCAATCCCAAAGCGGGGGTGTCGGTGAAGCTGGTGTCGGAAATTGGCATCGGCACCATTGCCGCTGGGGTCGCCAAAGCCAACGCCGACGTGATCCAGATTTCGGGCCATGATGGCGGTACCGGTGCTTCGCCCCTGAGCTCGATCAAGCATGCCGGTCTGCCCTGGGAGTTGGGCCTGACGGAAGTGCAGCGGGTTTTACTCGAAAACAAGCTGCGCGATCGCGTCCTGCTGCGGGTCGATGGCGGTCTCAAAACCGGCTGGGATGTGGTCATGGGAGCCCTGATGGGGGCCGAGGAGTTTGGCTTTGGCTCCATCGCCATGATTGCCGAGGGCTGCATTATGGCGCGGGTCTGCCACACCAATAACTGCCCGGTGGGGGTCGCCACCCAAAAAGAGGAGCTGCGGAAGCGGTTTACGGGGCTCCCCGAACATGTGGTCAACTTCTTTTACTTCGTGGCGGAGGAGGTGCGATCGCTCCTAGCCCACCTGGGGTACCGCCAACTGTCAGACATTACCGGGCGGACCGATTTGCTGAAGCCTCGATCGGGGGTCGAGCTGACCAAAACCGCATCCCTCAACCTGTCGGCCCTGTTGGACCTGCCCGATGTGAGCAGCGATCGCGCCTGGCTCCACCATGGGGACATCCATAGTAATGGACCGGTGCTCGATGACCAGATGCTGGCGGATGCCGACATTCAAGGGGCGATCGCCCAGCATGGCATCGCCCAGAAAACCTACAAGGTGGTGAATACCGATCGCACGATTGGGGCGCGGGTGGCGGGGGCGATCGCCCAGCGCTACGGCAATAGTGGCTTTGAGGGGCAGCTCGACCTCACCTTTGAGGGCAGTGCCGGTCAAAGCTTCGGGGCCTTTAACCTGCCCGGCATGATCCTCACCCTGGTGGGGGAAGCCAACGACTATGTGGGCAAAGGCATGCATGGTGGCACCTTAGTGGTGAAACCCTTCCCAGGCACCACCTATGACCCCGCCGAGAACGTGATCATCGGCAACACCTGCCTCTATGGCTCCACCGGCGGCACCCTCTACGCCCAGGGCCTTGCCGGAGAGCGGTTTGCGGTGCGTAACTCCAAAGGCCAGGCGGTGATCGAAGGGGCAGGGGATCACTGCTGTGAATACATGACCGGCGGTGTGATTGTGGTGCTCGGGCGGGTCGGTCGTAATGTGGGTGCCGGGATGACGGGGGGGCTGGCTTACTTCCTCGATCCAGAAGGCACTTTCCCCACCCGAGTCAACCCTGAGATTGTCAAGGTGCAACGGGTAATTACCCGAGCCGGAGAGCAGCAGCTCAAGACCTTAATCTCAGCCCATGGCACCTCCACCGGTAGCCAAAAAGCAGCCCAGATCTTGGCCCATTGGGACAGCTACCTGCCGCAGTTTTGGCAAGTGGTCCCCCCATCCGAAGCGGAGGCTCCGGAAGCCAACCCCCATCAGGCCACAACCGACAAGGTGCTTAGCTCAGTATAATTACTGAGCCATCTGCACATCATTCGCAATCTCAGCAGTCTACTCCCCGCTGATCCAGTTCAGGACGGCGGGGGTTTCTGGGGGATCCCAGTTATCTCAAAGGTCTTGGTGCTGCCCCTACGCAGGCCGATGGCGATGCTACCCTAATGGGGGTTGTCTCAGTGTCACCACCCATAGGGAGATGTTGCATTTTCCGCAATAATTCCACCGTACCGTTAGGACATTGATGGGCTGGGCATTCTGAAAGGGCCTTTTACTGACGATGGCTAACGTTAAAAGTGCCTGATTCAGCTTTTCCCCTTCAAACCAGGAATTGTGTGAAGAAGAGATGAAGCGTTTAGTAAGCTATGGGTTAAGCATCTATCCTTCTGGCTACACGCTGTCCCCATCAGCGATCGCCGTTATCGAATAAAATGCGAAACCAACAGTGCTCAAAAGGGTCCGTGGGGAATACCCTTGAGCAATATTCCACGCCATCACTGTCCCTTAGCAACCCGTCATAACCATGGCCTCCGCCAAGATCCTTGTTGTTGATGACGACCCAGCCATTCGTAATTTGGTTTATCGCTTTCTTCTCAAGCAAGGCTATGAAATGGAGTCTGCTGAAGATGGCAAGGGGGCTCGTCTCATGTTTGAGCAGTTCAACCCAGACCTAGTTGTCCTAGACGTCAATTTACCGGATGCCAACGGTTACGACCTCTGTAAGGAGATGCAGTCCCGCACTGGGGTTTTTGTTTTGCTGCTCACCAGTCGCAGCGATGAGGCCGATAAGATTCGGGGCTTTAACCAAGGGGCCGATGATTACCTCACCAAGCCCTTTAGTCTCGGGGAGCTAGAGGTGCGGGTGGGAGCCTTGCTCAAGCGCCAGCGCCCGGTCACCGTGGCTGAGCAGCAACAGCTGATTTTCAACACCTTAGCGATTGATCCAGTGCGCCGAGAGGTGACCCTCGACAGCGAGGTGATCGCTTTAACCGCCTTGGAATTTGATCTGCTGCATTTTCTGGCCAGCCATCCGGGTCGGGTATGGCGGCGGGCGGAGCTGATTCCTGGTGTTTAGACTAAGTCATGCCCAAGTAGCCCCATCGCGTTGGATAGGGCTACTTGGGCTGTGG
>JAQCKL010000168.1 GCA_027592485.1 Cyanobacteriota bacterium | reverse complement strand
TCGGTAAACTTTAACTGACTACTCCCTTCCACAACAACTCCTGTTCTCAACCCCTGTGACACTTACTGTTTGAGGGGCGTGATGCGGCGGGTAAGGGCGGCACGATCAAGCGCATTACCGAGCCCATGAACCCCAGGGGCTGTCGGGTGGTGGCGTTGGGAACCCCCAGCGATCACGAAAAGACCCAATGGTATTTTCAGCGCTATGTGCCCCATCTGCCCGCCGCTGGGGAAATCGTCTGCTTTGACCGCAGTTGGTATAACCGGGCCGGGGTCGAGCATGTGATGGGGTTTTGTACTGATAACCAGTATCGGGAATTCATGAAAACCTGCCCCGAATTTGAGCGGATGCTGGTACGCTCCGGAATCATTTTGCTGAAGTATTGGTTCTCTGTCAGTGATGAAGAGCAGGAGCGGCGCTTTCAGGCGCGCACCACCGACCCGGCTCGCCGTTGGAAACTCAGCCCGATGGATCTCGAATCCCGCGATCGCTGGGCTGACTATTCCGAAGCCAAAGACGAGATGTTTGCCCACACCAACATTCCCGAGGCCCCCTGGTTCACGGTGGAAGCCGACGACAAAAAGCGGGCACGGCTCAACTGCATCAGCCATTTACTCAGCAAGATTCCCTATGTGGATATGACCCCTGAGCCGCTGGAGTTGCCCCCCCGTAAGGAGGCCCCGAAGGACTATGTCCGGCCCCCGATCAACGAGCAGTTCTTTGTGCCCCAGCTCTATTAGCCTGTGCATTAGGGTGACCTCGGGCGTTGTCGAAGAGAGGTATAACATCTCTTCGACAACGCGCCAATGCTGACTGGAACACCGTTTAGAAAACCTGATTAATCATAGATAAAACTTATATCTTTCAGGTGATGTCATTCGCTAGATTTATGAGTAGAGTAGGTTTAACGAAAACCGTTGAGGTTAACTCCCATGACTCAAGCGACTACTGCTCCTAGTCTCTCCACCTCCCCCAATGCCCCAATGGCCAGCGTGGGGTCTATCCCGACAAAACCCACCTCTACCCTTGATACGGCATTGTTGGTGGCGTTTGAACATGCGCGGCGACTGACCGATATATACGGAACCACCGTGATTGATGTGGCGATCGCCTGGGAAACCGTAGAGGAGCTACAAGTGGCAAAAGCACGCCGGCAAACCCCAGCCAAATCGGCCTTTGCCCGCTACTGCGAAGCCCATCCTGATGCACCGGAGGCTCGGATCTATGATCTATAAAGATTGGGTTGGTGGATTAGATTGACGTTCTGCCATTTTTTCTCTGTTTTCTCGACCTCGCACCTCAGCACCGTTAAAGGCGGAAACTCCGGTTTCCGTCTTTTTTGTATCCGTACGGCTCAGCGGCATCATTGGGGCAACATGGGCAGCGGGCTAAAAAGTCTGATCTTGCAGGCGCAGCAAGCTAACCCCGACCAGCCCATTACGATCGCGACTTTGGCCAAGTTGTTTCGCGATCGCAACGGCATTTCAGCCAACCAGGCGCTCAAAGCCAACGCCAGCAAACAGACGTTCAAGCAGTTTCTTGCGGCCCACGCAACGTTTGAGCTGTCTTCTTTACCAGATGGACAACAGATCCAGGTGACTTTGGCTAAAGCAGCCACCGGCCAAGCCAATGGGACAAAAACAGCGGCGGCGACCGTATCCGGCCAGCAGGCCGCTAGCGTTCAGCCGATTCAAACGGCCCAAGCGCTAGAACAAGCCTTGATTAAGCTCTTGTGGCATTTGTCCTCCCATCAAGCGGGCGGCCAGGTGAGTTTATCCCTGTTGGGAACGCACTTTGCCCAAGTCCATAAAGAGCCCATGGGCAAAGTGCTAACGCGCATGGGTGAACCAAAAAGCTTACCCAAGTTTTTGGCCAAATGCCGCTCCCTAAGGCTGCAAAAGCGGGGGAAGGAATGGCGTGTGGCGCTGGCCTGTGTCAGTTAGGGTAGAACCAACTCACTGGCTAGGCGGCGTTGTCATCATGGGCAAAACGGCTATAGAGGAAGTCGAGGGCATCGTTTCGCAGCTTTTATGGCAGTCGTCAGTCCGGTAAGGAGAAGACTGCGAGCCCCTGTGCTGCGGTGCTACGAATCAGAGTGATCCTTGGTGTCCTAGGCAAAGTGGCCAGCGCTGTAGGACTGCGGATCTGCCGTGTTTTGCACTTGAAACTTCTGCGGAGTGGCTGCACCAACGCGTGGCCGCTTTTCAGCCCCGGCTTTCTGGGGATGAATGGCATTTACCGTCAGATACACGTTGCCGAATACCGATCTCCAGAGCATTCGATCAAGAGGAAAGGGGAGAGATGTTGTGCGTTAGGAGTCAGGAGGGAGCTCTCCCCAAGCTTGGGTCAGGGGCTGTTTGAAAAGGGGGCAGGCCGGGATTAGATGCGCCTGTTGGAAACGGCAGGGGTGATTAGGGGTAAGCGATCGCGCCAGTCCCCCCTGTGCTGATCGACCATCACCGATCTGCTGCAATACGCCCTGAGGGCTGAGTCCTAATCCACCTGCAAGGGTGGCGCATTGCTGCTGGTTGGAGTGGGAGTTGAAGGCGCTGGCACGGTCCGACTCAGACCAATCACAGCGATCAAGAACCCGACCACACAGCCCAGAAAAAAGGTCCACCCGTGGGATGGATCTAGCAGACAGATTAAGCGGCGATCGCGATCGTAAACTTGGACCCGCCAGCCCTCATCCATCTCAGTCAGACTATTGGTTTTTTTCACAATTCTGGCTCCCAACAACACATGACATCCAGAACGGCATGAACCCGCTTTTCCAGTGGTGTGATTGTCTGCGTTCTGCGGGCACGAAATCCGGCCCCCAACCAGCCGAGGTCATGCCTCGCCTCGGCTGGTTGGGGCTGCGTCGGCTCGAATCAACAGCCGTCTGGCCCACAGAACTGGTAAGAGTTCAGTACCTCCGCGTTACAGATATAGGCGATGCCCGCATAGTTGTCGAAAAACTTCGCCGCGACCTCATCCGAAATCTTTATGGCCATATCCCGATCTTCGGCGAGCACCTCGATCTTTATATTCGAGTAGGTGTCGGAAACGCTGGGTTGTCCCGATGAGCGCACGTTGCGACTGCCTTTACCGCCAGCGTCTACCACGGTATAACCGGTCGCCCCGGCGGCATCAATGATCTTGGCGATCTTTTTCAGCAATAACTTTTCCGTGACGATGACGAGCTTAATGGCTGGCTTGGCCATGGGGGGGTACCTCCTTGATGTGTGTATTCATTGAACGATATAAAAACTCAGGCAAACGGCAGAACCGCGAGATCGCGCCGATATGACAACTGCCGCGTTGGTCTACCGAGCCAGGGAGCACCGGCAGACCGTGACCCGTCTAGGATCAGCCGCCCAGCGCCTGGGCGAGCCCGATGAAGATTGGTATGCCAAAGGCGATCGCAACCGGCGTGCCGACGGCTGTGGAAGCGCCAATGTAGGCGGAGGGATTGGCCGACGGGATACCGGCACGTAATGTGGGTGGCCCGGAGATATCAGAACTGGAGGCAGCGATGACAGCCAGGATCACGACGCCGCCAAGACTGAAGTTCGTGGTGTAGTGGGCAACCATGCCCAAACCGAAGGCGATGAACCCATGCAGCATCGGGGCCACAACGGCATATACGGCGAACCACTGGGCCACCTTACGCAGCTCGACAAGCCTGGCGGCGGCCTCCATGCCCATGATCAGCATCAGGACGGAAAGGAAACCACGGAAGAGGGGATCGTAGAAGGTTGTGTAGACACTTTCCGGCTTGGTTAGCAGACCTAGAGCGAGACCGAGCAGCAGGGCCGTCAGGGCAGAGCCCTGGAGGCTTTCCTTGACGATGGGCCAGATCTTAACCCGCTCGTCGACGGTACCGCCCGGTTTGCTGGTATGCCCGCCTCCAGTACCGCTCAGCTCGCTGAGATACTTCTCATTTTTGAGATACTTGTCGCGCTTCTGCTTGCTGGTATAAATGCTGGCCAAGACGATCGCCGTCACCAGCGCTGGGATGTCCATAAAGGGATAGAGGGCGGCGGCCCAAGGCTCGTATGCCATACCTTGCTCGTCCAGGAGCGTCAGGGCGGCGGCGAGGGTCGAGCCACTCACGGCCCCGAACAAGCCCGCAGTCGCAAGGGCATCCACGGTTTTGATGCCCGGCAGCTTGGCCAAGGTGTAGCGCCCGATGAACACGATCAGTATCCCGATTGCTACGGCGAACAACGCGGGCAATAGGATCTCTGACGGGTTGGAGTCGCGGATCGCCTGCCCACCAGTCAGGCCGACTTTCATCAGCAACATGAAGACGATGAAGGTATAGACCGCATCTGGAATGGCCAGTTGACTACCGAGGGCAGCAACGATCATCCCACCAATCAGAAAGCCGAGGGTCGGGGACTGCAACTGCGCCCCGAATTTCGTCAAGAAATCGGATAAAAAATCCACGTTTCAATTCCTCCTTAATCAGGTTTTAGGGGTCAGGACGGCAAGCATGGCCTTGAATCCTGGGTGGTTGGCTCTACTTATCCGGGTGAGCAGCGTTGCATCTACATCCCGGTGCGTTGTGGGCTGAACGATCGGGTTTCGCTCCGGTGAGCGCCAATGATCGCGCTAATCCATCGCGTCGGCTACGGCAGCCCCTGCGGTGTAAAGAACGTTGCGACGAGACATGCGAGAGAAATTTGCCATGGGTACCTCCTTCCGTCTCCCCTGAATTGGGGGAGTGGTGATTGTGAATGTGATCAGTGAAATGGGTTAAACGTTTAGGCCAGCAGGGGTGCAGTGCTTCACCCCCACAGCACAGGTGTTACGTGAATCCCTGTCGACAGGGCGTCCAGAGAGGGCTGTTCTCCGGACAGAGTGAGGTGGGTCATCGCCCGTTTCTGGCTCCGACCAACCATAAACCTTTATCTATCTAGACTTGGGTTTTCATGTTGTTAAGTCTATACCTAAAGGTTTTCTGAATGATCGCTGGAATTGCCCAATCTGGAACAGATTGTTAAATCCAAAAGATAAACAGAGCTTATCTGATTGGCTCTTCACGATACCTTTGTCTAATCATGAATGGTGACTACAGATGAATCTCTATGGCTCATTGTTAAAGGCCATTCTTAGCAAGATGGCCCATGCCCATGCCCATGCCTGGAAGATTGGACTGCTGTAGGGATAGGGCAATGGCCTGGGAAATCGCGTGCGTTATCTGACCGTAGACTTGGACCCGCCAGCCCTCATCCATCTCAGTCAGACCCTTGGTTTTGTTCGCAACGCTGGCTCCCAACAACGCATGACAACTACAACGGCATCACTGCCGTTCATGCGGCAATGCGGATTGTGTAAAACCTGTGCGGGAATGACCGGGATTCAACCGGCAATGAATTCCGGTCTTGTTTTTAGCTTTCAGTCTGCAAAAGGATGATCTGCACTTGTGGCTTGACTTGGGCTTTATCAATGGCGCTGATATGAACCGCACGACACCTCAATCCCTCGTCTGGCTCTCACTGGCGCTGGGCTTACAGGCGCTCTTGTTGACCCACACGGTTTTGCTTTTCAACTATGGCATCTCCCTGCGGGGGGATGGTTTAGAACTTTTGCTGTTGATTACGACGCTGGTGATCAGTGTTTTGGTCCTGTTCCGGGGAGCTTTTCAGCGGCCCCGATGGTTCCAGGGGCTCTATATCTTGAACTGTATTGGTTTTGTCCCGCTGGTGCTCAGCGCCATGGTGATGGGGCTGGGCATCTATGCCACTGACCCCATCGACACCTTTGTCGCACCCAGCGGCACCCAAATCGCCCTAAAAAACCATGCCGGACTCTTGGGTTGTTCGGTTGACCCCTATCTTGTCGAGGGGGTGATTGAGCGGAGTATTTACCGCAAAGACAACCATATCTACTGTTTTAACTCCCATTCAGCCCCGTCGAGCTTTACTATTGAGGCCGCCCAGTGGAGTCCGGATGAAACTCAGCTCACCGTGACGGTTAACCGGGGCGGGGAGAATAACGATTACACCTTTGAGGTCGGTCCCGCCCAGGCGACTCCCCAGTCAACCCCATAAATTGGGACAGTCGTTGAAAGGACATCTGGCTAACCGCATCCCCTGTCGCCTTGATTCTGCAAGAGGGCTTGAAAGGCCGAAAGATCGCGAAGCGGCTCGAAGGCAGGGTCTTGCTGGGCTTGGGTCTGAAAATTAGCCGTCAGTTCCATCGCGGTTGCTAATGCAGCGATCGCCCAATCCGTCGCCCCTTGGGCACTGTGGCTAACGGCTTTGCCATACCAGGCCTCACCCCTGTCGGTGCCGTTTAGCTCAATCACCTGCCCAAAGGCGGCGATCGCCCCGCCATGATCACCGTTCTGCTGGAGTAGCTGCCCCCGTGTCAACAGGACCTTGGCAAAGTCGGGTTTGAGCACCAGGGCCTGGTCATAATCGGCGATCGCCCCCTCCCAATCCGCGCAATCGGCTTTGGCATTGCCCCGATTGAACAGGGCCAGGGGTTCCTCAGGTTTGAGGGCGATCGCCTCCCCAAACGCGGCGATGGCTGCCTCGCCCTGTTGCGACTTGCCCAGGGCATTGCCCTGGCCCACCCAAGCATCGTAGGACTCGGGTTTGAGTTGGGTGGCAAATTGGTAGGCGCGGCTGGCTTCGTCGTAGCGCTGCATAAGCATCAGGGTCGATGCTTTGGTAAACCAGGCTTCGTACAATTCGGGGTTGAGGGCAATGGCGCGATCGTAGGCGGCGATCGCATCGTCGTAGCGACTCTCAAAAAAGAGGGCGTTCCCCTGTTTCAAGTAGTCACTGGCACTAAAGGTGATTTGGGGGATGGCCGCCTTGAGGCTTTCTAGCAGGGTGGTGAGGGTACCTACCCGAGGCTGCACGTCCGGGGATAGGGTATCTTGGGTGGATCCGGGCAACAGCCCCGTCAACTCTTGAATTGTCTGATCCTTTACCTGTTGGGCATCAATGACCATGGTTTCCAACTGGGAAGTTGCCTCGGACTTGAGCTGATCAATATCTTGGTTGGCGATCTCAATTTGGGCCTTGAGTTCATCCAACACCGATTGGGCCTCCGCCAGCATTTGCTCCACTTGGTCCAGGGATTCGCCGCGCATCCGCTCAATCTCGGCAATGGTGCTGAGCTTTTGCTGCTTGAGTTGGGCGAATACCTCGGTCTCTAATTGCGATCGCACCTCTGCCACCAGCTGGCTAATGACGCTGCGACGCAGTAGCCAGACACTCAAAGCGGCAATTACCGGTAGCGAGGTCAAAATCACCAGCAAAATATTCAGCAAGGTCGTGGTCCGGGCAAAGGCCCGATCCACCTCTAGCTCAATCCGGTCTTGCACCTCAGGACTATTGGCAAGGCGCTGATCAATGAAGCCCTTAAACCGCTTCTCGGTGCGTAAGTCCTGCAGCTCTTGCAGCTCTTTTAAAGACGGGGCGGTTGGGTTTGTCGTCAGATCAGGCAAAACCGCATCATCAGCCTGGGCCGGGTGGCAAGTCCCTAATCCCAAGCAGAGGATCGCCGCGATCGCCACCAGCCCCCTCAGCACGAATGACAACCCACGGCGGCAAAACAGCGGCATAGCGGAGCCCAAATACGATCTCTGCCAAGATAGCGCTCTTTGTCTTGCTGGTTCTGTGGCGATCGCAAAAATGGCCTGGCTCTCGAGGTCGGATGCGGGCTCAGATCGCTTAGGACGTTTCCTTGGCGCAGCTCACAGTCTTGCCCTTACCGGACTGACGACTGCTCAACCTCGGATCAGGGCTAGCGTCCCAGGGCTGGGCAACCGACACCGTCCAGGGCACGATGCCCAGACTCACTGATGTTCAGACTATTATTCAACCCGAAGATAAACTTTGATTTCAGAACAATTGAAGCGGCCCTGAAACGACGTATCTTAGTAAATAAGGAACGCGAGTTCCGGATTTGAATCGACAGTTCAGTCATAGCTAAGTGGGAGGTAAATTATCGATTTAACATCTGAACCCAATATATCGAAGACGGCAGCATCCAATCAGGTTTTTGATATTTCCTCTGCTATTAGGTAGGGAGCAATACGGTAGTCATAGTAGGGCGTTTAAACGCTGGAATCGCTGTGATGAGGTATCTCTGGGCCGAATTGTTTAGATTTGAGGAAATCACTCAAGGGAACCGCTCTGGGTGCTGCTGTCGCATATAAAAACCTTTATTTTTCGATCCCAATATAGGTATTAGTATTAACCCCTTAGGAAGATAATTCGGGGGATATTCTAGGCCTGTAATTTAAGCCAGAAAAACTGGTTAGAGAAGGAAGCTAGAAACTAAGAGTCAGAATTTACTAAAGACAAGACTCCTAGCTCCTGACTCCTGAATTCTTGCCCCAGGATAATGTCCCGCCTTGCGGAAT
>JAQCKL010000167.1 GCA_027592485.1 Cyanobacteriota bacterium | reverse complement strand
CCCCTATCCCTATCCCCAGGCTGAATTGACCCAAGCCTGGCAGCAAACCCTCTTCAACCAGTTCCACGACATTCTCCCCGGTACTGCCATCCCCGAGGTGTTTGTCACCGCCAATCAGGACTGGGCGGCGGCAAAAGTCACGGCAGAGCGGGTTTTGGAGGGGGCGATCGCCGCCCTTACCCAAGCCATCTCCTGGCCCCAACCGCCGGTTCCCGATGCCATCCCCGTGGCGGTCTTCAACGGTCTGAACTGGGAACGCACTGAGGTGGTGGAACTGCCACTGCCAGACGAAACCCAGCCATCGTGGCAAGTCGTGGATGCCACGGGAGACCCGGTCCCCTGCCAACTCAGCACGGTTCGCCCAGAAGTTCCCCCCGGTCTATCTAGTGAACAGCCACCGCTACAGGAGGTGCTGCTCTTCGTCGCCACCACCGTTCCATCGGTGGGTTATCAGCTTTACTGGCTTGTACCAGACCACCCCCGTAGGTTGGGTGCAGCGTTAGCGGAACCCAACGGAACCGATGCGGATGTTGGGTTGCACTCCGTTTCACCCAACCTACCCAAGCAACCGGATGTAGGGGCGCAAGGGGTTGTGCCCTCCCCCTCAGCATCCCCCTTCCTGTTAACCAACGAAGGGTTGGCCGCAGAAATTTGTCCCCACACCGGTGATCTGCTGACATTAAGACAATTGCCAACTGGTCAATCGGTCCTAAAGGCCCCTGGCAATCAACTCCAGGTTTTTAAAGACGCAGGGCAATATTGGGATGCCTGGAACATTGCCCCCGACTATCAGGACCATCCTTTACCGGCTCCTGTGCTTGAATCCATGACTTGGGTCGAGGGGGGGCCAGTGCGGCAGCGGTTGCGGGTCGTGAAACGGTTGGAGAATTCCCGGATCCAGCAGGATTACGTGCTGGATGCCTGCGCCCAACAGCTGACTGTCGAAACCGAGGTGGACTGGCACGCCTGCCAGGTGGTGCTCAAAACCGCTTTTCCGTTAAATCTGGAAACCGATCAGGTCACCGCCGGGATTCCCTTTGGGGCGATCGCCCGTCCCCTCACTTCCGCCGATCCCCATCAGCAGGCGAAATGGGAGATCCCCGCTTGGCAATGGGCCGACCTCAGCGATGAGCACCAGGGCTTGAGCCTGCTCACCGACTACAAACACGGCCTTGACGCCCAGCCCAGCCAATTGCGACTGACGCTACTAAAAGCGCCCCTCTGGCCCGATCCGGGGGCCGATCGCGGCTTTCATCAGTTTCGCTACGGCATCTTGCCCCATGGCGGTGACTGGCGTCAGGGACGGATACCCCAGCAGGCGATCGCCTTTGGCCAACCCATGACCACCGTGATCGGCCCAGCAATCCCACCCGTAGGGACACAAGGGCTTGCGTCCTCCCCCGCGATTGCGCCCTCCCCAAAGCAATCCCCCATCTGCCACAGCTTCTTAACCCTGGGCAGCGACGCGATCGGATTGGCCGCCTTCAAGCGGGCCGAGGATCTGACGGGAGAACTGACCGGGGACTGGATCCTGCGGTGTTGGGACCTGTGCGGCCAGGGGAGTGAGGTTTCGGTCCAAACAACCTTCGAGATAAAGAGTTGTATCGCCGTTAATCTGCTAGAAGAGGGGATCGCAGATGATGACGGGGGCATGCTTTCTCCATGGGACATTGCCACTTTTCGTCTCGACATCCAGCCCTAAAGATCATTGCAAATTTTAAAAAAACCTAAATCCCGATAGAGTTACCGGATTTATGCGTCATTTCGGCTCCTGATTCCATTAAGATAGGGAGTCCAGTGCCTGATATGACATTGCTGCTGCTAGTCCTAGAGAGACCCCATGACCACCGAATCAAACACATGGAAAGCGGTTCTGGCCGACAAAATGCCGCCGAAATGGGCCGAAGAAATTGATACCTTCGAGAACCAAATGGTGTTGCGCCGCCAGGGCAAGCTAGACGAAAAAGTTTTTGCAGAGCTGCGCCTCCGGCGAGGGGCCTATGGCCAGCGCTATGACAATGGCTATCGCCATGATGGGGTAAACTCTCAAACCATCCCTTTCCCCAATGTGGAACTGACCAAGGGGCCAGATACTAAGTGGGAAGCCCCAGGGATGCAGCGCATTAAGGCCCCCTACGGTGGCCTCACCGCTGACCAAATGGAAGTGCTGGCAGACATTGCCGAAGAATACGCCGACTGCATTCTGCACATCACCACCCGCCAAGATTTTCAGCTGCACTTCATCTCGTTGGATGACACGCCGGATATGCACCGGCGGCTGGCTTCCGTGGGCATCACCACCCGTGAAGCCTGTGGCAACTCGGTACGCAACGTTACCGCCTGCCCGCTAGCGGGGGTCTGCCGGGACGAAGCCTTTGATGTCACCGGCTACGCCAACGAAACCGCCCATTATTTCCTCGGTCACCGGGATGTCCAAGACTTTGGCCGCAAGTTTAAGGTGGCCTTCTCTGGCTGTAAGCAGCACCCCTGCGGCCTCACCTACATGCATGACCTGGGGCTGATCGCCACCCAGCGTGAGGTGGACGGCGAAACCCAGTACGGTTTTGAAATGTATGTGGGCGGCGGTCTTGGGGCCGTGCCCCGGCTGGCTAAGCTGTTTGATGAGTTTGTGCCCGCTGCGGAGCTGTTGCCGCTGTCGCAGGCGATCGCCCGCGTCTATGCCCGCCTTGGCGAAAAGAAAAACCGCAACCAGGCCCGGATTAAGTTCCTGGTGGGCAAACTCGGCATCGATGAGTTCCGCCGCTTGGTCAAAGAAGAGCGGGCCACCCTCGAAGACGAGCCCGAGTGGACCAACTGGTTCGACAAGATCCCCAGCTATGAAGAAGGCGGCTTGCCCGCCCCCGTCACCCAAGGGGCGGCCCCCGATCTGGGGGATGCCGCAGCGGACTACGATCTGTGGAAAGCCACGAACGTCTACGCCCAGCGCCAGGACGGCTTTAACGCCATTACCATTGCCCTGCCCTTGGGGGATTTGACCTCTGAGCAAATGCGCGGTTTGGCCGATGTGGTGCGCAAATTCACCAGCGACACCACCCGCACCACCGTCGAACAAAACCTGCTGGTGCGCTGGATCCACGACGCGGATCTACCCGCCTTCTACCTGGGTCTGAAGGGGATTAACCTCCATGCCCCCGGTGCCCAGTCCATCGTGGATGTGACCGCCTGCCCCGGCACCGACACCTGCAAACTGGGCATCTCTAGCTCTCGGGGTCTGGCCAGCGAATTGCAGCACCGCCTAATCGCCAAGGGGGTGCAGTACGACGAGACCATTCGCGATATTCGCATTAAGGCCAGCGGCTGCTTTAACTCTTGCAGTCAGCACACCGTGGCCGAGATTGGCTTTTACGGGGCCAGCCGACTGGTCAACCGTCACCGGGTCCCCCATTTCCACCTGGTGCTGGGTGGGGAATGGAGCCGCAATGCCATTCAGTATGGTCAATCCCTCGGTGTGGTGCCCTCTAAGCAAGTGCCCGAAGTGGTGGATTTCCTGCTGGATATGTACCTGCGCGATCGCCAGCCCGGCGAAAAATTCCCGGCCTTTGTGAACCGCGTCGGCAAAAAGAGCATCAAACAGCAGGTGCAGCCCTTTACCACCGTGCCGGACTACGATGCCGACAAGTCGTTCTACACCGACTGGGGCGACGCCAGGGAATACACCATTGGCGACATTGGCATTGGCGAATGTGCCGGCGAAGTGGTTACCCTGACCGACTTTGAGGTGGCGGTAGCCGAAAGCCTGCACTTCGATGCCACGGTGCTGCTGGAAAATCCCAATGCTGACGGGGCCATCCAAGAGTCTGCGGACAAGGCCCTAGAGGCAATGTTGAAGGCGGCGAAGGGCTTGATTAAACTGCAAAACATCGACATTTCCGATGATCCAGCCACGATCATTGCGGACTTCCGGAAATACTTCTACGACACCGAGCTGTTCTTTGACCCCTTTGCCAAGGGGAAATTTGCCAGCTACCTGTTTAATGCCTATGAGCATGGCAGCGAGGTTGCCGATCTCGACAAGGCCAAGCAGTTGGTGGAAGAAGCGCGGCTATTCATCGAAGCCTCCCACGAGTGCTACACCCGCATGGCCCAAGCGGGCATTACCAGCCCTGCTAGTTTCAACCAGTGGATGATGGATAGGGACATGCAAACTGCCAAGGTTTAGCGGCGAGTTCCAAGGGTTGAGGATGTCCTCGTAGGGGCGCACGGCTGTGCGCCCTGCCCCTGGGTTTCCTGTCAACCTTGTAGGTTGGGTGCAGCGTCAGCGAAACCCAACAAAGCCTGCTTCGTAATTGGGTTGGATACATTCACCCAATGGCTCTAGCGGCTGGCGGTGCGTTGGGCTCAAGCCACAACACACCCTACAAGTCACCGACCCGACTGTTTACCCAATTCTCGTAGGGGAGTGGTTGCCGCGCCCAACGCAGAACGTTTGGCCGCTCAACCAGGCCCAGCCCCTAACTGAAACCGGTGGGGTTTCGCAATGGTTCCACCCAACCTACGGCCCACACTAACCCCGCATTCTCGTAACCCATTATTTGCAACGGAGAACACCAGTGAAGCTCGAACGGTTTTGCGTTAAATTTCTGGCTCGCCCCGAGGCCACTTTGGATGATGAAGCCTTGATCCCCATTTTCCATGGCTGGATTCGGGACCATAAGCTCCCCGGCACCCTGCTGGATGTGGCCGATTACCGCCATGTCCCCACTGGTCCTGGCATCATGCTGGTCACCCATGAGATCAACTACGCCCTTGATCGCGATGCCAACGAGCTGGGTCTCTATGCCCAACTCAAACAGCCCGAGGGCGACACCCCCCAGGCCCGCATCGTCAACCTGGTGCGCCGCACCGCTACCTTTGGCAGTTTGCTGGAGACGGATCAGCGGGTGGCGGGTCAGATCAAGCTAGATGGCAGCTCGTTTTACTGTATGTCGAACGATCGCCTCGATGGCCCCAATACCGATGCGGGTTTCGAATCGCTCAAGGCGGAACTTGCCCCCGCCGTGGAAGAGCTGTATCCCGGCAAAACGGTCACCATCACCCGCAAGGAGAATGACCCCCGCGCTCGCTTAACGGCAGTGGTGACCGTGTCAGAACCGGTGGAGATGGCCGCTCTGGCGGGCTAGGGTCACAGTCTCTATGCCTTTTGAACTGTCCTGCAAGTGTGAATACGTTCTATTAGCGCTTCTGGAATTGGCAACCCATCACCCGACGGGCGATCGGCTGCAAATTCGTCAGATTGCCACGCGGCAAAATATTCCAGAGCGCTATTTAGAGCAACTGCTACTGGTCCTCCGCAAGGGGGGCCTGGTGCAGAGTATGCGGGGAATGCACGGGGGGTACTTATTGGCCCGTACCCCCAAGGAGATTACCCTGCTGGAAGTTTTGGAATGTATTGAGGGCGGCACCACGGTCGATAACACCCCCTGTGAAACTCAGCCCACGGACAGTGTGGTGGTGCAGGAGGTTTGGCAGGAGACGCAGCAGGCGGCCCATGAGGTGCTGTCGGCCTGTACGTTGCAGACGCTGCTGGAGCGACGGGATGCGAAGCAGCAGTCGGGGATGATGTATTACATCTGAATGGAAGTAAGGGAGCGAGGGTGCTGGGGAGCGGAGGCGCTGGGTGCGAAATTTCCATTGGGTAGACTGAGGGCGGCGACTGGGTTTGAGGTGATCGATGACCGTTACAAGCGATCGACCCACACAGCAAACCGCGCTCAGCGTTGATGCGTTTCTAGCCTGCTATGGCGACAGTAATCGCTACGAACTGGTTGATGGCCAGGTGTTTGATTGGGCACCGACGGGTCAACACCCGCAAGGTGGAGGATTATGCGGCCTTGGGCATTGGGGAATATTGGATTGCTGAACACTATGCCGGGTTAGGTGGGGTTAGACACATCGGCAAGCCGAAACAACCGACGCTTTCGATTTGTACGCTGGTGGATGGCGAGTACAAGATTCAGGTGTTGTGAGGGGAGCAGGCGGTTGTTTCGGCAGCTTTTCCTAATCTGAATCTGACAGCAGCACAAGTCCCCTTCGACTCCGCTCAGGGGACGGCTACCTGCGGCCTAATCCGTCTCAAGGGGTAATTGAGATCGCCCTCATTGTCGCCTGTAGCATCGCCTGCCTAGTGACAATGAGGAGTACCTACGATTCGTCAACGCTCTGAACCTGATTTTTGTCCAATCAATAAAGTTACACAAGTGCTCCGTAAATGGCTCAGGCTGGATTGATTATCAGGGTATCTAGACTGTGCCCCCAGTCACGATCTCCCTCCTATTCCATTGACACCTATGGATTACCAGCCATCTCAGCTTAATTCGATCGCCCCCGAGAAACCGAAACTAGCGCCGGAGCTACTCCAGGAATTACAGTGCCTCGAACACTATTCCCTGCGACTCCCTATTTTTATTGGCTTGTACGCAATCGCTGCGCTTACCACTATTGGGTTGGTAGGCGAGATCGCCACCCCCTGGAAATATCTGTTGTGTTTACCCTTCTATGTACTGGCTGCTGCTGCTCTGCATGGCATTAGCCTGTTTACCCACGAAGGGGTACATGGTTTACTCAGCCGTAATTCCTACTGGAATCGGGCACTCAGCATCGCCTGTGCGTTGCCCGTGTTGCAAAACTTTTCAGCTTACAAAGTATTGCACCTCAACCATCACAAACATCTGGGTTTAGTTGGCGATCCAGATCACTACAAAAACTATACTCACTGGAACTGGCTGGTGTTTTTAATGCATTGGGGACGACTGTTGATCGGCTATCCCGTATATATTATTGCCATTCCCATCCTGGGATTTCGAGACGGTAACCTTTGGGAAAAAATGTGGGTGGTGATCGAGGTGATGCTATTAGGATTGCTAGTGACAGGGGTTTTTCTTTCCCCCATTTCCACCTCGTTTCTAATTCATGGGTGGCTGGTTCCTATGGTGATGATCAATACCATAGTGAACATTCGTGGGATGAGCCAGCACACCTTATTAGAACAGGAGTCGGATGTAATCCGGGGTACTCGTAGTATTCTCGCCAATCCGATAACTCGCTTCTTCATGTGCAACGAAAACTACCATCTGGAACATCATCTCTATCCCGGCGTACCCTGGTATCACCTGCCCCAATTGCACCAGGTATTGAAAGATGAATTAGTGGATCGGGGTGCTCCCTTCATTCCCTCCTATTCAGATTTTGTGCGCGATTTTGTAGTGGCCAGTCGCCAACGAACGACGAGTGGAAGTGTGGTGATTAGCAATTAGAAAAATCATAGGTGGCATTTCGTTTCTCAATTCAACCTACGCAAACTATCCTCTTCTACCTACTATTTCCCCCTCTTATGCAACTCCTGAAACTTCGATCAAGCAACTATTCCATGGGGTTTGAATTAACTGTAGATGACCTGATACAAATGCCATCTCTAGATCATGCAGTCAGGCAGGTGGCGAAAAATTATGATTTTCGTAGTCACCCTTACCTGGGTTGGATGCAACAGGATTCGACTTCTCGCGAGGCGTTTTGTCAGAGTCAACTTCCCTTTCGGTTTGCGGTGGAATCCTTTTCCCAGTCGTTAGCAGCGATTCTGGCCCGGATACCCATGTTAGAAGAACGCCTCCCCCTGGCGGATAATGTGGCGGAAGAACATGGCCATGGCGATCGCCGCCGCTCCCATAAATTCACCTTCTGCCAATATCTGCAAGCATTAGGTGCCACTGCCGATGACCTGGCATCGCCCTGCACGATTTCTGTGCTGGCCTTTAACCAATCGATTCTCACCTACAGTTTGAGCCAACCTGGAGAAGCGGGAGCGGCCCTGTTGGGCATGATTGAGTACCTGTATGTGGATATTAGTCGAACGATCGCCCATACCCTGCATCAGCGACAGTGGACACCTCCCGGTAGTCAGTCCCATTACGCGACGCACGAGCAGTTGGATACAGAACATGCCAGAGATTTATTGGCATTAGCAGCACCGGGCTGGCAAGAATCTCGTTCCCGGCTCCAGATCGCCCAAGGACTTCTGCTCGGTGCTTATTACTTCTGGAGACTCTATGCTGATTTGCAGCCCACCTTCTGATATAGCGTTTTCCCAGGTTCGAGAAGATCCCAATATTGAACTCCAGGTGATTGATCATCTGGCAACCTCCCAAAACCATCCATTGCGCGTGTTGCTGGTGGCATCGGGGGGGTGCACCGCGCTGAGCTTATTGAGTCGTCCTGCGATCGCCCAGATTGATGCCGTTGATGCAAACCTTGCCCAATTGCATCTGGTGGAATTGCGTCGGCAAGCATTGTTGAATTTATCGTTAGAGGATCAGTTTCAAGTATTAGGCATTGATCGATTCCCTGCAGCTAGGGCAGGATCTGTCGATCTCCTGACGCTGTAAGTGTCCCAGGGTCTATCCAGGCTTAATAGCTAGGATCGTGGTTGATGGAACATCTGCATCCAA
>JAQCKL010000166.1 GCA_027592485.1 Cyanobacteriota bacterium | reverse complement strand
CCGCTTCGGTCAAATCGCGTCGGGTGGCATCCAGGACCTCAGTCACAATCTGCCCTTCCCGCCGCATCAGGCGCGTCCAGAACCAAGCCCGCTCGAAGCCAGTGGCAATGGTCAGCACCGAACAACTGACAATCGGCACCATTACCGGGCCGCCCTTAGCCAAAAAGTCAAATACCGTGGTCATGATTCAGATGCCATTGCGCCTATGCGCTGAATGCGAAATCTTGCAACAGATCACAGCGGATCCGCCATGGCAAGCAACGCTGGAGTTAAACAGGCCATAACCTAGACTGCAATCTATGGCTCAGCATAGCGAAAGTCTTGAGTCCGATGATTAACACCGTGCCAGTTTTCGGTTAAGCACAAGTTAAGTCAGGGTTGCGCCTACGGGTTTATCGCCTGCTTTAACTCCGCCGCCGATAACTCGCGAATCAAACTCACGGGGCTCAGGGGCTCCATCGCCAATTCGGACTGGGCATAGGCAGCGGTGAGGATCGCTTGATAACGCTGGTCTTGTCGTAAATGCCATTGGAAAAAGCCTAAGCTCAGTACCTCTAAATAATGTTGAGCGAGGTCCGGTCGGGGGCCGATGACCGATAGCGGCACTGGAATGCTGACATCAGCCGTCGGATCAACCCCAATCACCGAAAAGTGCGTGGCCTGATGAATCAATACCAAATAGCGATCAGGGGTCTGGAGCCATGTAAAGGACTGAATTTGCTCAGGCAAGGCCGGGGCCACCGTATCCGCCACCCCCGCCACCAGCATCACCGGAATCTCAATGGCCCCATAGCCTTGGGGAGCAAATAAGGCGCTGCCCACTGGGTTGACGGCCAAAACTGCTTTGACTCGCGCATCGCGAAAATCAACGGTGACACCAATCGCCGCCGCCTGGCATTGCAACAATAGGGACGCATTGGTATAGATCAGTTGGGGGCCACAGGCCTCCGCCAAGCGACTGTCGGCCCGCAGCGGCGCACCGGCCAGGGCTAGGGCGGTATAGCCGCCAAAGGACTGACCCACCAAACCCACGTTTTGGACATCTAAGCGATCGCGCCAGGGAGGCTCTGTGGCTGCCAATTGCTCTAGGTAATCGAGTAAGGCGGAGACATCATGGGGGCGATCGATAAATTCCTGATCCGGCACTAAATCTTGGACCCGCCCTTCCAGTAAGGCAGCAATCTGATCGGCATTACTGCCTGGATGCTCCAGCACAGCCACAGCAAACCCCCGCGCCGCCAAGTAGTTGCCCAAATAGATATAGCTAAAGCGGTTATCCCCTAACCCATGGGATACCACAATCACGGGAACAGTATCTGGCAGTGAGGGTTGAGCCCCTGTCACCGCAGGCAAATACAAATCAGCAACCACCCGCCGCTCTAGCCGATCTAGAAGCTGTGCCTCGACAGTTTGCGCCTCGATATTTTGCGTCTCGACCACGATATTGAGCGTCCGCCGCTCTACCCCGTAGGGGGGCAATGCCTGCACCAATTGCCGCACTGGGTTCAGGTCAACAGAATCGCTTACAGCCCCAATGGCTTGGGATCGGACCAAGGCACTGGCTTGCCTGGCTTGCTGGACCGTCTCTTCCACCGCATCAGCAATGGCCAATCCCTGCAGCACATCCAACCGGATCGCAGGGGTCGGGAACTGCCTCAAAAAATTCAGCACCGTCAGTCCCTCAGGCTGATCGGCAGCGGCCAATAACAACGCTGCCCTAATGGCTGAAAACCCAGATAGGCGGGAAGGGGTTTGTACCACATCCCCAACAATTCTGAGCAGGGCTTCCCCTTGACGGGTATAGAGAAACCGAGATAAAACGACAGCTTCATTAACCTCAGCCGTATCCGTGTCAAAGCGAATCGGCTGATTGAGAAGGGTACGAATCTTTTCTAACTCCTGATCAGGCAAATCCAGCAGCCTGACATAGGCCGCCAGTTGTCGACTCAACCCCTCGCCATGGACAAAGGCCTCAAGGTCATCAACTGGGATCGTGCGCTCAAAAAAACCGTAAGAGACGATGATGGCATCAGCACTCCAACTGGGGCGTTCCAACCCGGCAATCACCGAGACTGAAGTTAAGGCCCCTAAAATAGCGGATTGCCCCCACCGCCAAAGGGTAGAGTGGCGTTTAAGTACAGCGCAACGCTTCCCTTTAACACCATCGGCTTGTCTTTGACCGGACTCAACCTCCATGGTTTTCCCCTCGGGGTACGGGCCAATCAGACTGTGACTAAGCGAAATCTCCGTCCTGTTGCAAAAACTCCAGCAGCCCTTCACAGGCATCTAAGAGGAGGTCGATCACATAACGAAACCCATCTTCTCCCCCGTAGTAGGGATCGGGAACCGCGTGATCAGGATGATGCCGACAAAAGTCGCACATCTTGCGCACCTTGTGGTGATATTTCCCCGTGGGATCGACCCGCAGAATATCTCGATAGTTCTGATCGTCCATGGCTAGGATCCAGTCGAAGTGCTCAAAATCCTCTGCCTGAAACTGTCGAGCTTGGCCAGTGAGAGTGATGCCCTGTTGCCTGGCAGCAGCAGCCATGCGGCGATCTGGGGAACTGCCTATATGGTAGCTAGATGTCCCCGCCGAATCACACTGAACCTGATCATCCAACTGCTTTTGCTGAAGCAGATGGGTCATGATATTTTCCGCTGAGGGCGATCGACAAATATTTCCCAGGCAAACAAACAGTAGCTTGGTCACGGCAACCTCCGATCATGGTCTTAGGGAAAGAAGAGGGGAGTGGCTACGTCATAGATTAACCAACCTGATGGACCAGACGCCGCCATTGCCGCAAAGCTTACGGCAATGGCAATGCCAGAAAGCCCATGGATAAAGATCCTTAACCCCAAAGCGTGTCGGAAGCTTTCTGCCCCTAACTATCCTGGCCCTAGCGATATCTAACGCTGGCCCCTTGATCTAGAAAATCTAGGAGCACTCTGAATCCTTAGGGCAGAAGCAACATGGCTCACAGTCTTGTCCTAACCGGACTGGCGACTGCCGTATAAGCCGTTAGACTGTTTTCCCTCAAGGCAATCCTTCACGGGATTGAACCTTACAAACTGGGCAGATTGAGTCCTCCGGTTAGGGTCTCCATCCGTTCCCGCATCGTATCTGTGGATTTTTGATAGGCATCTTGCATGGCAGCAGTAACCAAATCAGAGACAATCTCAGCCCCCTCGTTCAGGGCATCAGGGGTAATCACAACGCGCCGAGGTTCTTGATTTCCACTCATCACAACGGTCACGAGGCCCCCGCCTGCCTGCCCTTCAATTTCCATTTGTTCCAGTTCTTCTTGGAGTTGCTTGGCCCCCTCCTGAATTTGCTGGGCTTTTTTAAAGGCCTCGGTGAGTTCCTTCATCTTGCCGAGGCCGAAGCCAAATCCTTGTCCTTTTGTCATGTTGAAACCTAAATTTGAAACGCTGTATTGGGGGAGCTCATTTAGAGCCACTTGATTTTACAGTGGTTTTCCAGTTTCCTTCGGAGGCAATGCCCCCCTCAAAAACAGTGGCGATAGTCTAGCAGGGCATAAATTCACCGAGCAATCGCACCTCAGGGTGTAAAACCAGGGACCACTGGGTTTGAACCTGATCCTGGACATGGCGAATCAGCCGGAGCACATCCATGGCCGTGGCCCCGCCGCAGTTAACAATGAAGTTAGCGTGGAGGGTAGAGACTTGGGCCTGACCAATTTGGTATCCCTTGAGCCCCGTTTGCTCAATCAACTGACCCGCACTGTGGGGGGTGGGGTTACGGAACACGCTGCCACAACTGGGACGGTTATAGGGTTGGGTGGTGCGTCGCTGCTCTAAAGCCCGTTGGGTATCAGCAATCACTTCGGCTGGAGCATAACCGGGCTGGAGCTGCAGGGTCGCGTGGGTCACCAAGCAGGGTTGTTGCTGGAGGCTGGAACTGCGATAGGCAAACTTTAAATCGGTTGGCGCCCAGGTCATTTCATCGCCGACAAAGCTGAGACCCTGGGCTTGGACCAGGCTATCCGCCGTGGCCGCGCCATGGGCACCGGCATTCATAAAGACAGCGCCCCCAACCGTACCGGGAATCCCCACCGCCCACTCCAAACCTCGCCAACCCCGGCGAGCCGCTTTCCAGGCCAAGTTAGGTAGCGGTTCTCCCGCAGCAGCGGTGATCTGACCCGCATCGTCATCGAAGGCAACCTGCCGGAGGTAGCGACTGCAAATCACCAGACCGGGTAGACCGCGATCGCTAATCAATAAATTTGAACCGGCACCTAACAAGGTGACCGGCAAGCCTTCGGCATGGGCCCAAGCCAGGCCAGCAGAAACCTGCTCAGGGGTACGGGGCACCATAAACCACTCCGCAGTTCCTCCCACTCGGTAGGAGGTGTAGCCCGCCAGGGACACATGGCGCTGAAGGGGACAATCGGTGCCAGGCAAAAGATCTTGTCTATCCAGGGAAATGACCATAGGGTGCTCCAACAATGTGGCCAAGGCAGGGACTGGGCAAGGGGGCACTATGCCCGCCGAACCAGCGGGGGCTGATTCGGCACAAAGGCCGCCATCACATCGGGAATGATTCGATTCAGGTTGCCCGCACCCAGGAAAAGAGCCATGTCGCCAGGGCGAAGTTGATGCACCAATTGATTTTGAACGTCTTCCAAGGTGGGGCAATACTGCACCTGCACCTGATGGGCCGCAATTTCATTGGCAAGCTGTTGACCTGAAATGCCGAATTGGTTGGTCTCTCCGGCACTGTAAATATCCGTCAAGATCACCCGATCCGCATCCCCAAAGGCTTGGGCAAATTCTGCCAAAAAGGCAGCGGTGCGACTATATCGATGGGGTTGAAAGACAGCAACAATCTGCTTTATCGACGCCTCTTCACAATCGTGGGATTGCCGCTGAAGGCTAGCCGCCGCTAAGGTGGCTCGAATTTCACTGGGGTGGTGGGCATAGTCATCAATAAATTGCACACCGCCTTGGTGCCCCCGTAACTCAAACCGTCGTCTCGCCCCTTCGAAGGTGGCCAAGCCAGTCGCTAAAGTATCAAAAGGTTGATTTAAATGACGACCGACCGCGATCGCGGCCAACGCATTACTAAGGTTGTGATGACCCAACACAGATAAACTGAGTTGGCCCAGGCAAGTCCCCCGCTCCCAGACGCGAGCCTGGGTACCACTACCCCCATAAGCAATGTCGTCAACCCAATAATCAGCGCCGCTATCGGCCTCCAAACTATAGGTAATCGTTGGCTTGAGCGCATGACGAATCGTGGGACAATCCGCAGAAGCCACCAGCACATCAGACTGCTGCGCAAACTGCTGAAAGGTTTTCACTACCGCATCTAGGGTTTGATAGTGGTCGATGTGATCAAGCTCAATATTCGTAATCACCCCAATAGTCGGTGAGAACTTTAGCAGAGAGCCATCTGACTCATCCGCTTCTGCCACAAACCAGTCGCTAGCCCCCAATCGAGCATTGCCTTGCCATGCCGCAACTTCACCCCCAATCACCACCGTCGGATCAACCCCTGCCTTAAGCAAGGCATAGCTGACCATGCTACTAGTGGTGGTTTTGCCATGGGTTCCCGCGACAGCGATACTGCGATATTGGGCCATGAGGCCCGCAAGCACATCCGAGCGATGAAATATCGGGCAGCCTAATTGCTGGGCTGCCCGATATTCAGGGTTATTTTCGTTGATAGCGGTGGAACAAATAACTTGGGGAAAGCGGTCAATAGGGTTGGGTGGTGTCTCAGCATGTGATTTCCCAAAGAAAGCTAGGTTCTCAGCCGCTTGACTCCAAAAAATATGGGCTCCGGCCTCTTGCAAACGCTGAGTAATGTGGCTTAAGCGTAAGTCGGACCCGGAAACTGGAATGCCCCGTTGAGTCAAGATATAGGCCAAGGCTGACATGCCGATGCCGCCGATACCGACGAAATGGAACGGTTTACCACCGAAATCGACGGATTTGGGCATATTATCACTCCTCGGCTACCACACCACACCAAATATCAGGCGTATCATACCAGGAATTTCTGGGAAGGCCTAAGTAGCCCCAGGAGAGCTAGATTTCGGCTTTTTCTACCCAATCATCCTGGTTCCCCTAACGAATGGGGGCAAATGAATGCTACCTAAGCTTCCGCCCCAAGCTGAACCATCCCGGAAAGTTTGCCCATGAAGCCATCCACCTTTGTGGGGGCTAAATCGGTTAGGGAAAGCCTGCAATGTCCAAATGGCTTGTGGTCAGAGTCCGCCAGAAACCGCCAGAAATAATTACATTGGGCGTTCAGTCATCAGAAAGCGGGATCAACCCAAAAAGCTTGAAGCAACGGACCTAGCCAGCTGTGTTGATGAATTCCAAAAGGTCAATACTGCCCTTGTCGAGTCAATATAGCGCGGGCCACTGTGCTTGGGACACCTAAGATCGCTCTGATCCTTCGCGCAGAAGCCAAGGAGCTCGCAGTCTTGTCCTAACCGGACTGGCGACGGCTGATCCCTCCCCTGCTCGTCTGTCCCATTGTTATCGCATAGGTATTTTGTCCTAGTTGTTGAAATGTGAGATTATAGGCAATGTTATCTATATGAATAAACAGAGGGTTAGGCGCAGTGATTAGAGTGGCAATCAACGGTTTTGGGCGCATTGGGCGGAACTTTCTGCGTTGTTGGCTAACCCGTCAGGACAGCCAGCTGGAAGTTGTTGCCATCAACGACACGTCAGATCCCAAGACTAATTCGCACCTTTTGAAGTACGACTCCATGCTGGGTCGCTTGGACGCCGACGTTCAGCCTGGTGAAGATAGCTTGATTGTCAACGGTAAAACTATCAAGTGCTACTCTGACCGCAACCCCAACAATCTTCCTTGGAAGGCCTGGGACATCGATCTGGTGATTGAATCTACCGGCGTATTTGTGAGTGAAGAGGGTGCCTCTCGCCACATTCAAGCGGGTGCTAAGAAGGTGCTGATCACTGCCCCTGGCAAAGGCGGCAATATCGGCACCTTTGTGATGGGTGTCAACCACCAAGATTATGACCCTGCGGTCTACAACGTCGTCAGTAATGCCAGCTGTACAACCAACTGCTTAGCACCGGTTGCCAAGGTCATTAACGACAATTTTGGCATCATCAAAGGGGCGATGACTACGACCCATAGCTACACGGGCGACCAGCGCTTGCTGGATGCCAGCCACCGCGATCTACGCCGGGCCAGGGCGGCGGCGCTAAACATCGTACCGACGACTACCGGTGCGGCAAAAGCAGTGGCCTTGGTTATCCCTGAATTGGCGGGCAAACTCAACGGCATCGCTTTCCGGGTTCCCACCCCTAACGTATCGATCGTGGATTTGGTGGTTCAGGTTGAGAAGCCAGTGATTGCAGAGCAAGTCAACGAAGCGCTAAAAGCTGCTGCAGAAGGTGCCATGAAGGGCGTTTTGGCATATAGTGATTTGCCTCTGGTTTCCATCGATTATCGTAAGACCGATGAATCTTCCATCGTTGATGCCAGCCTCACCATGGTGATGGGGGACATGCTCAAGGTAGTTGCTTGGTATGACAACGAATGGGGCTATAGCCAGCGGGTCGTAGACCTAGCCGAGCTCGTTGCTCAGAAGTGGTAGAACTCTTTTGCTCAGGCAATATCACTTCGTCTGATTGTGCGTGATCATCGACTGGGAGCATCCTTTGGGGTGCTCCCAGTTGCTTTCTGGCCATCCCCAGTCCGGCCAGAAACAGACTGCGAACCCTTTGGCTTCTGAGGGCAGAATCAGAGCCAGACTAGGTGTCCTCATTACAATGGCCAGCGGATATTACATGGAATCCGTTAAGTAATGGATGTAACGCTGGACCCGTTCAAAGTCGCCCGCAGCCAAGCAAGCCATTTTTAGACTGACAAAGGCTTGCCTTTGGAGCAGATAGTCAGGTAGCTCTAGGGCTGCTTTCAGGCGATCTTCACGACATTGCAAGGCTTGTGGTGAGTCTCCCAAAGCGTCGTAAGCGATTCCTAAACTTTCTAAGGTCTGGGTTTCTGCGCGGCGATCGCCTAACTGCCTCACCAGTTCCAATCGTTCTTGTAGGTAGGCAATGGCTCGACCGTAGTCCCCCAAGGCATAACAAGCACTGTTCAAGTTCCGGAGGATTTTACTCACCACTTGGTGATCCATGCGATCGCGGGCAAAACGGAGGAGGCGATCATAGTAAGTAATGGCCTTTGCCGAATCTCCCAAAGCGTGGTGGGTATTACCCAGATTCCGCAGGAGCTGCTCTTGGGTGGTTCTATCTCCTAAGGACTCCGCTAGCGCCAAGCTGTTTTCGTAAAGTTGAGCAGCCACCTCAGCATTATTCTGAGTTCGATAGATCAGGGCGAGGTTATTCAAGGCCCGCATAGTTGCCGGAACATCCTCCAGCTCCTGCGCTAATTGCAAACTTTGGGCCATGGCATTTGAGGCCTTGTCTAGATCGCCCAAATGACGATAGCTATTGCCCAAATGACTGAGGGCCTCCTG
>JAQCKL010000165.1 GCA_027592485.1 Cyanobacteriota bacterium | reverse complement strand
TACTTGTCGCAACTTATACCCTGAGAGCTTTTATTACTTCAAGACCGACTTTTCAAACATCCTCTAAAAGACAAGGTTCTTTCAGATGTTTTCAAAAATGGGATGTCTTTTAAGCAAATACCGATAGAGTACACCTATCACGACATAGAAGAGGTCGAAAACAAAAGCAAGGCTGCAAAACTTGCACTAGATCAATTGATTGCTTTTTCTGCTGAAGGCCGAAATGAGTTCACATCCGAAGACGTGGCACAAGAAATATATGGTTTCCCTGAGGCTTGGGAGATTTTGGCTCCGTCCAAGAAAACCAGAATCAAAAATGCTGTAAACAGCGCTATTAGAAGATTCAAAAGGGAGCGAGGTTCCAAAGTTCTGGACAAAACTGAGGCCGAGGCTGGGGCTAAGGTAACTTGGGAGATAAAAGTGTCCCCTAAGACATTTGCTGGGGCAGTTTCAACACAAATTGGAGATTTATTGAGGGAGTCAGAATTAGAAGATTAGGTTTGAATTTCGCCAGCTAATCCTCACAAAGTCCTCTCACTTTTCCCGGTTCACCGCACCTCAAAGATCCGAGGCAGTCTCTTTCCTTTTGTGACTACGTCCTCATGCGCCGCTGCGGCGAGAATCTATGTCAGTGTCAGTTTTTATGGATGAATATGCGTCTTGAAACAGGGTAAGAGATCATGTGGAAATCAAAAGTATAATCCGATTTTTAAGGCTTGATATTAATCCCCTGGCTCTCGCCGGGACGTATTGAATACTAACCGTTTTGTCAAATGGGGCAACCCACTATCCCCAAAACAGAGATATAAGCTTAAGGGTATCGATTGGCTTGATTCTTTTACTGGAAACTCTTTGAGGTTGAGTTATGCAAGCGTCAGAAAGCCTGCCCCACTACCCGATGGTGATTGGCGAAGCCACCCCCGCCCATGGCTGCCAAGACTTAATTGAACCGGCAACGGGCCAGGTGTTTGCGACGGTTGCCGTGGGCACCCCTAGCGATGTGAATCAGGCCGTGGCCGCAGCTAAAGCCGCTCAAAAAGATTGGGCGGCACTGTCGGTGGGAGAGCGCAGTGCCGCCCTGATGGCCTTTGCGGATGCCCTCGAAAACCAAAGTGAGCGGCTGGCACGGCTGGAAAGCCAGAACGCAGGCAAGCCCCTGAAGCTGGCTTCTGGGGGCGATATTCCGTTTGCGATCGACAACCTACGCTACTTTGCCGCCGCCGTCCGTCGCCAGGAAGGCACCGCCGCCAGTGAGTTTGTCGGCGGCTACACCAGCTTTACCCGGCGGGAACCCATTGGCGTCGTCGGTGCCATCACCCCCTGGAACTACCCCTTGATGATGGCCATCTGGAAGCTGGGACCCGCCCTGGCGGCGGGCAATGCCGTGGTGATCAAACCCGCCCCCAACACCCCCATCACCACCCTGGAGGTGGCCAAGATTGCCCTCGAAGCCGGTCTGCCAGCGGGCTTGATTAACGTAGTTACGGGCCATGCCGAGGTGGGCGAAGCCCTCTGCACCCACCCTGATGTGGGCATGATCACCTTTACCGGCAGCACCCGCACCGGCAAACGGGTCGCCGAGTTGGCCGCTCCCCTGGTCAAGCGCGTCACCCTAGAGCTGGGGGGCAAAGCGCCCTTCGTCGTATTTGATGACGCGGATATTGAAGCGGCGGCGCGGGGGGCGATTCCCGCCGCATTTATTAACACCGGCCAAGACTGCACCGCTGCCACCCGCATTTATGTCCAGGAATCAGTCTTTGATGCCTTCTTGGCCCGTTTCACCGAGCTGACCGAAAAGATTCGGATGGGGGCACCCTTCGACGAGGGGACCGACATGGGGCCTTTAGTGAGTGATGTTCAGCGCCAAAAGGTCGATGGCTATGTCCAGGGGGCGCGGCAGCAGGGGATCAAGGTCGCGACGGGTGGCGTTTTGCCAGAGGGGCCGGGGTTTTTCTACCCGCCGACGATTTTGGTGGAGGCTCCCCAAGCGGCGAGCTGCGTGCAGGAGGAGATTTTTGGCCCGGTGGTGACGGTCAACCGTTTTCAGGATGAGGCCGAGGCGATCGCCTTGGCGAATGACGTGCCCTATGGCCTCGCGGGTAGTGTCTGGACCCTGAATGTGCAGCGGGCGATGCGGATGTCGGCGGCAATGGCCTGTGGCACGGTTTGGGTAAATGACCATCTGCCCCTCGCTAGTGAACTGCCCCACGGCGGCTTTAAACAGAGCGGCATCGGCAAGGACATGTCCCACTATGCGTTGGAGGAGTTCACCATCGTCAAGCACATCATGATGGACATTACCGGTGACCAGCGCAAAGCATGGCACGCGGTTGTTTTAGAGGATTAGGGGCTAAGGGCCAAACCCCGACTGGGTAATGGGCACATGGTTGGGCTGACCGCTCACCCGGTTCAACCAAGCCCGCACCTGAGGATAGTTCCCTAAACTGAAATTCCCTTCCTCTGCCACATGGGTATAGGCATAGAGGGCAATGTCGGCAATGGTGTAGCGGTCCTCCACCAAAAACGGATGATCCGTGAGGCGGTTTTCCATCACTTGCAAAGCGGCATATCCAGGGGCCTGCTTGTCCGCCAGAGCCTGCTGCTTCTCTGCGCCCATCCCGTGGGTGAGCCAAAACCGCGAGGTGGCAATATTGGGCTCGTGGCTGTATTGCTCAAAAAAGAGCCATTGCCAAACACGGGCCTTGGCGAGGCGGTCCTGGGGCAAAAACGCGGTCCCCTCGCTCAGGTACATCAAAATTGCATTGGACTCCGCCAGATAGACATCGGTTTCTACCTCTAGCAACGGAATCCGGCCATTGGCATTTTTGGCCAAAAACTCCGGGGTGCGGGTTTCGCCCTTCGTGATATCCAACAAAACTAGCTCAAAGGGGATCGCCAACTGGGTCAACAGCAACCGCACCTTGTAGCCATTGCCAGAGGGCAGAAAATCATAGAGACGGTACATGGCACCTGTGGGGGTTAGGGATAACGTCCCAATACGGCTTGGGTATCAAAATAGTACCGATATATTATTAAAAGCGCGATCGCCCCCTTGCTCTTAAGTATCTGCCGGTATGTCCGTTCCCCCACCGCCCGCCCTGCGCCCCTACCAAATCGAGCTGATCAACGATCTCTATCGCCAACTCAACGAAGGTCATAAAAAAATCGCCATCATTGCTGGGACCGGTGCGGGCAAAACCGTGATCAGCGGCCAGATCTGCGCCCATGCCGAGGCGGCGGGCAAGCGGCTGATGTTTTTGGTGCATCTAGATGTGTTGGTGGGCCAGACCTACCAAAAAATGCAGTCCTTTGGGTTGCACTGCGGCTTCATCAAAGCCGGATGGGAAGAGGATCGCGACGCCCCCATCCAGATTGCTAGCGTGCAAACCATGGCCCAGCGCAAATGGTGGCGCACCTGGCCCGCCGATGTGATTTTTTACGACGAGGCCCACACCACCCTGTTTAGCCGGGTGGGTAAGGCGGTGCTCAACACAACTCATCGTGATGCGGTTCATCTGGCCATGACCGCCACCCCCGAGCGCTTGGGCAAAGACCAACTGGGGGAGCATCTAGAGACCCTGGTGGCCTCTCCCGTGCCCAGCGATCTCCAGGCCATGGGCTTTTTGGCGGAGATGAAATATTTCAGCATGCCCCCGGATGGGGTGGCGGACCTGAAGGGGGTGAAGACCGTGCGGGGAGACTATGACGAAGCGGGGCTGAAGAATGCCTGCGATCGCCCCGAACTGGTCACCAAAATCGTCCGGGAATGGAAGCGCCTCGTCCCCGGCAAACGCTCCATCGCCTTTTGTGTGGATATTGAACATGCCCGCCATGTCACCGAAGCCTTTCGCCGGGCTGGGATTGCCTCAGACACCGTGGAAGGGGGCACCCCGATCAAAGACCGCCAGCGCATGTACGCCGACCTGCGGGAAGAGCGCATCCTGGTGCTGACCTCCTGCAACGTGATCAGCATTGGTTTTGATGAGCCAAGTGTGGAGGTGGGGTTGATGCTGCGCCCCACCCAGTCCAGTGCCCTCCACTTTCAGCAAATTGGCCGGGTCATGCGGATCTCGCCCCAGACCGGCAAGCGCTACGGCATGATTTTGGACCAGGCGGGCAACCTAGAGCGGTTGGGCTTTCCCGAAGATATCGAAGAATACCGGCTACCGATGCGCAAGGACAATGGCAGCGGCGGCGGCAAGCCCCCCCCCATGAAAGCTTGCCCCCAATGCGGGCGTATGGTGCTGAGCTTTATCGTGAAATGCCCGGAATGCGAGCACAAATGGGTGTCGGAGCGCCCCATGAACCTAGAGGATATGGTGGCGATTTACTCCCGAGAGCAAGCCCACCAAATCAAAGACATCCCCACCCTGATGGAAATCTTCCGAGATCACCGGCGGCGGGTGTTTAAGAGCGGCTATGCCCCCACCCTGGCGGAGCACAATTTCTATGAACACTGTGGGCGGGAGCCTAAGGCCAGTTGGTATTTGGGCTCCATCTTTGGTCGTCGTCCCACCTGGGAGCAGCAAGACGCCTTTTTCACCTATTTACAGCGCAGCGCCAAACGCATTGGCAAGGGCAGTGACTGGATTGTGCGGGAATTTGAAAAAGAATTTGGCCCTGGCACCTGGGAGAAAATGGCGCGGATGAAGCCGCAGCGGGCTCGGCAATGATTTTCGCTGTTGGGAACCCAACGGGAATTGGGGGCACAGCATCAATCATCCGCCCATGGGATTGGCTACCGGCGCGTAGAGACATCCCTTGTGGGTGGCCTCGATCATTCGTCGGAGGACTCAAATTCTTATTGTCATAATGGTAAGCCTCTATACCCTGAGATAGTTGCGGCTTGCTCCCGTCTCCGCAACAATGATGATCGAGATGTAAACCCTGATCTATCTAGGGTCACCCTGGATGGGTTCGATCTTCTGAACTGCGGTTTACATAACCGTAAACCGTTGAGTCTTTGGTCCGACTCGGGCCTTGACTAAGTTCATCGAGTTTTGTCTGTTGCACGTAAGCACTGAACTACCTAAGCACCATGCTCAATCACGCGATTTCTCAACTTCAAAACTGGTTCCCCGCCCCTGCCGTCCATGCCCACTGCGATGGCCCTTGTGGGGTCTACGATCCTTCTTCTGCACGGGTTGCAGCTGAAGCCGTGGTTTCCATGACCAAAAAACTCATGGACCTAGAGGTTCCCCCCGCTGGCGACAAGGCCGCACTGATCAAGTACAACAATACCTTCTCTCGCTTTGTGGCTATCAAAGAAGAGCAGGCTCAACTCACCAAGGATGAGCTGTTGATCCTCTGGACCGACTACTTTAAGCCCGTCCACCTCGAAGCTTATCCTGACCTGCACGACACCTTCTGGAAGGCCGCTAAGCTCTGCTCCGCTTGCAAGGTGGAAGTCAGCACCCAGCATGCTCAAGAGCTGATGGCCGCAGTGGAAAAAATCCACGGCATTTTCTGGGCCACCAAGAGCCGCGACATTGCTTGGGTCACCGCCAGCTAGTCGCGCCCTAAATTCCCCTCTTCGGAGGGGTTAGGGGTGGGTTACCCAACACCTCCATGAAGCCCGTTGGGTTCCGCTAGGGCTTTACTCAACCTACTCAAGTTGAATTGAAATCATCAGCCGGGGTCAGCATTGCCACCCCGGCTTTACTGTGTGAGTGCCAATGGAGCAAGACACATTCCCAACCCTACGCCATGCCACTTGGGTGGATGTGGGGCTATGGCTATGGCGGCGACGGCGACGGTTTCGGGTGGAGGGGCGATCGATGCTGCCGACACTGGAGCCAGGCAAGGAGGTGCTGATCAATCCTCGGGCCTATGCACAGCAACCACCCCAGGGGCAGGATTTGGTGGTGGCGGAGCATCCCCAGCGGCCTGGGTTCCGGCTAATCAAGCGGGTGGCAGCGGTCGATGGAGAAGGGGCTTGTGATTTACGGGGCGACAACCCAGAGGAAAGCACGGATAGTCGGCAGTTTGGATGGGTGAAGCAAGACAGCATTTTAGGCCAGGTGATCTGCCATTTCCCATAGTTGTCGAGATCTCACGACAGACTTGCGTTGTTTCGTAGGATGGGTAAAAGTGTGCCCATCAGTTGCGGGTTGAGGTTGATGGGCAGGGGCGTTGGCCCTTTACCCGTCCTACCGATGCTACGAAGCTATCGTCTTTGGGGCATCGGTAGGACGGGGTCTACCGTTATCTCGGATAGATCACCCAAGGTGGGCAAGGCATTGGTGTCGGCATAAATCACCTCCAGATCTGGGTGGGTCTCAACCTTACACGCTGCCAGATCAGCGATCGCACAGGTCTTTCAAACTGGAAACGATCTGCCTTACCTGACAGCAGCTAGGGCTTGCGATCGCAACTTCTCAATCCAGACCCCAATATCGTCCGCCCCAATCCGATAGCTAATGGGATGAGCAATCAGCCGTGCTGTGCTCTGATACAGCACATCCAACTCCACCAAATTGTTTTCCTTCAGCGTGCGACCCGTCGAAACTAGATCCACGATCGCCTCCGACATGCCCGTAATCGGCCCTAACTCCACCGAGCCATAGAGCGGCACCAGCTCCACCGGCAAATCTAATCCCTGGAAATAGTCCCGCGCACAATTCACAAACTTCGACGCCACCCGACTGTGGGGCGGGAAGTCCAACGCCGAGCGGTAGGGACTGTCCGCCTTCACCGCCACCGACATTCGGCAATGGCCAAAGCCGAGATCTGCTAATTGGGCCACGTCCGGCTGCTTTTCTTGCAGGACGTCATAGCCAACGATGCCCAACTGGGCTTGACCATACTCCACATATACCGGCACATCCTGGGCCCGCACCAACAGTGCTTGGGCTTGCCCCGTCACCGCAGGGATTTGCAGTTGCCGATTAGCGGAGTCGAGGAACCCACTGAAGTCCAACCCAACGGACTGAAAGAGGCGAATACTGTCTTTGAGCAGCGCCCCTTTGGGCAGAGCAATGGTCAACATAACGGTGGCGGTGGCCCCTCAAAAAACCCTCCCGATCCTACCAGGAAGACACCTGCCTGCAGAGTCAGTAGATTAGGGGATCACTCAATGGCCCTTGCCGTAGTAGAATGCAAAGGTTTGTTAAGGTCTTTCATCTGGCAAGAATACGATAGAGGGCTCCGGTGTTGACCCGGTCTTCTCTAACAGTGCCTTCGTCACCCGTTATGAGTGCCGGTTAGGGGCCTATGGGCAGTAGAAGGGCGCTTCGCGTGCGCCAAAATACTGCTCTCCATTTTTTGTATGGAGTTAACACCCATCTATGACTGTAACGACTAATCGATTGGCCGAAGGGGAATTAACCCCTGTTCGCAACATCTCGATGAGGGAGATCCTCAAGACTTTACCCGCAGACTATTTTCAAAAGGACCGGCACAAAGCTTGGGGACAGGCATTGTTGAGCATCGTCGCTGCCACATTAGGGTACGTTGCCATTGCCGCTTCCCCCTGGTTTTTGCTGCCCGTCGCTTGGATTTTTACGGGGACTGCCCTGACTGGGTGGTTTGTGATCGGTCACGATTGCGGCCACCGCTCCTTTGCGAAACGCCGTTGGGTCAATGATTGGGTGGGTCATATCTTCTTCTTGCCCTTGATTTATCCCTTCCACAGTTGGCGGCTGTTACACGACCATCACCATCTGCACACCAATGAGCAAGGTGAAGATAATGCCTGGTTCCCTTGGGAAGCTGCCTACTATCTGCACATGCCGGCATTAGTGCAATGGGGCTACCGGCTGATGCGGGGCTCTCTGTGGTGGCTGGCCTCGATCGTCCATTGGTCGATGTTGCACTTCAATCCGGCTAATGTGGCTCCTCGCGATCGCAACAAGGTCAAACTCTCGGCGGCTGTGGTGATTCTCTTTGCTGCCGTAGTTTTTCCGACTTTGATCATTACCACCGGGTTCTGGGGCTTTGTGAAGTTCTGGCTGATGCCCTGGCTGGTTTATCACTTCTGGATGAGTACCTTTACCCTAGTACACCATACCGATCCTGAGATTCCCTTTCGCCCCACCGAAACCTGGAGCGCGGCTGAGGCCCAACTGTCTGGCACCGTCCATTGCGACTATCCTCGCTGGGTCGAAATTCTCTGCCATGACATTAATGTCCATATCCCCCACCACCTGTCCACTGGGATTCCGTCCTACAACCTGAGATCGGCCCACCGTCATATCAAAGGCCAGTGGGGTCCCTATCTACGGGAGGAGGTATTTTCTTGGGCCTTGATGAAACGGATTGTGCGCAATTGCCATCTCTATCATCCCGAGAAGGCTTACCAGCGCTTTAATGACCTAGAACGCCCTTTGTAAAGATGCGTTTCCCCTCTTGGGAGGGGTGCCCGTAGGGCAGGGTAGGTGTCTTGGCCGGTTACCCGCAGGGTGGGGGGTGTCTCATCAGACATCCCCCGCCCCGAATCCCTTCCAGGAGAGGATCTGGGGATATAGAGGCAGAGGTTTTAAGCTAATATGTAACTACCTAGGTCCCTGCTACCAATGTTGGCGTTTTACCCTGTACGGCATTAGAGAGAATCTCAA
>JAQCKL010000164.1 GCA_027592485.1 Cyanobacteriota bacterium | reverse complement strand
TTTGAGCAAGGGCGTTCGGTTGAGCAAGTCCTGGAGGTGATGATGCCTGCTTAAGAAACACCTCTAGTACTCATTTTTCTCTCCCTGAAGTTTGCCAAGCCGTGTGTCTAAGCCACGATCTCAAATTCAGTTCCGCTTCCACTTCGTCTTGCTGGCAGGTAGCGAGGAATTGGTAGAGTTCGTCTTAGGAGATGATGGGAAAAGTGGGAGGGCGATCACGCTCCGCATACGCCCCATTTTCTAACCGGTAAATGCGCCAAACTTTTCCATTGAATCGAACGAGTATAAACCTCAGCCTCTCAGAGAAGTCGGGGTTTTGAGGCGATCGCTAATCTCTACTCCCCTCGCATTGTTGCTTCAGACCTGCCGCGTAGGCATCAAACGAGTCAGTCAGGTCAGGAATCATGCGACCCAGTACAGGGGATAACCAGCCGCTAAACACCTCTTGCATGCTGAATTCGGTGATGCCATCGGCTTGGGGAGTCAGGGTAAAGGTGCGATCGCCCCTAAACAGATTGAATGGTAACCCACCGCTGAGGGTAAAACTTTTTTGGGGTTCCAGGTTACTCACCCTGAGGGTCATGGGCTTGTCAGGTTTAGACACCGTAAAAAGTTCCAGTCTCTCTCCCTGAGCGATTTGACCCTCGAGCCGTCGGGTACCAGTAGCCCATTCTGAGTAGGTTCTGGTATCCATCAGCACCGCCCAAATCTCTTCTGGCGAACAGGCGATATTGGTCTTGACCGAAAAGGATTTCACATCCGTTGATGCTCACAGGTCAGCGCTCCAGCCAGGATATCATTAACGGCTCTGCCCAATACTCGCCCAACTCATACGTGCTGAGAACCCCGGCTTCTTCGAGAAGCCGGGGTTCTGGGGGCGATCGCTAGGGCAACTCAGTGGTGCCCATGAGGTAGCGATCGCTATGGCTGCTGTAAGGCTGCGGCTCGCTTTTGGGACTCAGCATAAATTCTCTTGGCCTTTCGCTTGAAACCAGCTGAGGGTTTCAGCATCAATTGGAACTGCGACGACCGATACCTCAGAGGCAGGCATCCGCAGCTCGGCTTTGGCAAAGAATTCGTCGTCCAAGGGTGGAATATCAGAGGTATCAATATCCTCATCCGTCATGGCGTCGATTCTAGACCAGTCGGTTTTTGAGGAATTGCTCATAGCGCTCCGTTCATGAGAAAGAGCTTTTCTTAACGAGATGATGCGAACGGTGTCTTTATCAGGCTCAGTGTAGACCACCACGATAACGCGACTATCCAGCATCCCGATGCCAATCCACCGTTCTTCTCCATAATCGCGTTCATCTAGGGCAGACAACAATGGCAAGCCAAAGATTCGAGCTGTATCTGCAAAGTCGAAGCCATACTTGCCAATGTTGAGCTGATTTTTGCGTGCATCCCATTCAAACTTCATGGGTGAGTTGACTGTCGAAGTTCGAGTTAGGGAAGTTCGGTGGTGCCCATGAGGTAGCGATCGCACTCTCTCGCCACTCCGCGCCCTTCGTTAAAGGCCCACACCACCAGGCTTTGACCCCGACGGCAGTCTCCCGCAGCAAACACCCCAGGAATGCTGGTGGTGTATTGCTCATGCTCCGCCTTGATGTTGCTGCGACCATCCTGCTCTAGACCCAGGGCATCAATGATTGGCTGCTCTGGCCCCAAGAAGCCCATGGCCAATAGCACCATCTGGGCGGGCAGCACCCGCTCCGTACCCGGAATGTTTTGGGGTGAGAAGCGGCCCTGTTCATCCTTCGCCCATTGGATTTGTACCGTGTGGACCGCCTTCAGGTTACCTTCACCATCCCCTTCGAATTGGGTGGCGGTGTTGAGGTAGGCGCGGGGGTCATCGCCAAACAGAGCGGCGGCCTCCTCTTGGCCGTAGTCCAGGCGGTAGACCTTGGGCCACTCTGGCCAGGGATTGCTAGCAGCCCGACTTTCTGGGGGCCTCGGCATGATTTCTAGCTGGGTGACGCTTTTGCAGCCCTGGCGAATCGAGGTGCCCACGCAGTCGGTGCCGGTGTCACCGCCGCCGATGATCACCACGTCCTTGCCTGCTGCTGAGAGGTAATCCGCCGAGGGGGCACCATCCAGCAGGGTGCGGGTATTGCCGGTGAGAAACTCCATGGCAAAGTGAATGCCCTTGAGTTCTCGGCCCTCAATGGGCAAATCGCGGGGGCGGGTGGAGCCGGTGCAGAGGATGACCGCATCAAAGTCCTGCATCAGGGTTTCGGTGGGTAGGTCTTTGCCCACCTCGGTGTTGCACACAAAGGTGACCCCTTCCGCTTCAAGGACTTCCAGGCGACGCTCAACCACCGCCTTTTTCTCCAGCTTCATGTTGGGGATGCCGTACATGAGCAGACCGCCGGGGCGATCGGCCCGTTCGTAGACGGTGACCCAATGGCCTGCTGAATTCAGTTGGGCGGCGGCGGAGAGTCCCGCCGGACCTGAGCCGACGATCGCCACCTTTTTGCCGGTGCGTTGATGGGGCAAGTTGGGGGTAATCCAGCCTTCTTCCCAACCTTTTTCGGCGATGGAATACTCGATGTTTTTGATGGTGACCGGGGGGCTGGTGATGCCCAACACGCAGGCCCCTTCGCAGGGGGCGGGGCAAACCCGACCGGTGAACTCGGGGAAGTTATTGGTCTTGTGGAGGCGATCCAGGGCCTCTTGCCACAGACCGCGATAGATCAAATCATTCCACTCCGGGATCAAGTTATTGATCGGGCAACCGCTGGCCATGCGGTTGATTTCTAGACCGGTGTGGCAAAAGGGGGTGCCGCAGTCCATGCAGCGCGCCCCTTGGGTCTGGAGGCGATCATCTGCCATATGCAGGTGGAACTCGTCCCAATTGCCGACGCGATCGCGGGGAGCCACTTCATCAGCCACCTCCCGCAGATATTCCATAAAACCGGTTGCCTTTCCCATGGTCCTGCTTCTCTAAATACTCAATTACTGCTGTCGGTTCAAGAATTCAAAATGCAAAATTCAAAGTTAAAAATTTTTAACTTTGAATTTTGCATTACCTTAGCTGCCGCCAATGCGGGCAATGTCGCGGGCATTTTCTTCAAAGGCCGCATCGAGGGCTTCATCCCCACTCAGCCCCTTGGCGAGGGCCGCTTGGATGTGCTGCACCACCCGCTTGTAGTCCCGAGGCATCACCTTCACAAACTGGGTCACCTGATCATCCCAATTGGCAAGGATCTCGCGGGCGCGATCGCTGCCCGTGTAAGCCTCATGCTTTTGAATCATCCGCCGTAGGTCTTGGATCTCCTCGGGATCTTCGAGGGTTTCGAGATCCACCATTTCAGGGTTGCAGCGGCTAGCAAAATCGCCCGCTGTATCCAAAATGTAGGCCACCCCGCCGCTCATACCCGCTGCGAAGTTGCGACCCGTGGCCCCCAGCACCACCACCTTGCCGCCGGTCATGTATTCACAGCCGTGGTCGCCGATCGCTTCCACCACCGCTTCCACCCCAGAGTTACGCACCCCAAAGCGCTCACCGGCAATGCCGCGAATGTAAGCCTCACCACCGGTGGCCCCGTAAAAAGCCACGTTGCCGATGATGATGTTGTCCTCGGCCACAAAGGTAGACGCCTTATCGGGGTATAGGATCAGCTTGCCGCCGCTGAGGCCCTTGCCAAAGTAGTCATTGGCTTCCCCTTCCAGTTCCAGGGTGACGCCCTTGGGCACAAAGGCCCCAAAGCTCTGGCCCGCACTCCCTTGGAAGTGGAGCTGCACGGTATCTTCGGGCAGACCCTCCCAGTGGCGTTTGGTGATTTCATGACCCAGCACCGTGCCCACCACCCGATTCACATTGCGAATGGGCAGGGTAGCCCGCACCGGCTCACCCTTCTCAATGGCGGGCTGGCAGAGATCCAGCAGGGTGGTGACATCCAGGGACTTGTCGATGCCGTGGTCCTGGGGAATCTGGCAATAGCGCCCCACCTCTGGCCCCACCTCGGGCTGGTAGAGGATTTTAGACAGGTCAATGCCCTTGGCCTTCCAGTGGTCCACCGCTTGCCTCGCCTCCAGCACATCGGTGCGACCCACCATTTCATTGATGGTGCGGAAGCCCAATTGGGCCATCCATTCCCGCACTTCCTGGGCTAGGAATTTCATGAAGTTGACGGTGTGGGCGGGATCACCGGTGAAATGCTTCCGCAGTTCCGGATCCTGGGTGGCGACCCCCACCGGGCAGGTGTTTTTGTGGCAGACCCGCATCATGATGCAGCCCAGGGTCACCAGCGGCGCGGTGGAGAAACCGTATTCTTCGGCCCCCAACAGGGTGGCCATGACCACATCCCGACCGGTCTTCATTTGGCCGTCGGTTTCCACGGCGATGCGGCTACGCAGATTGTTTAGGACCAGGGTTTGGTGGGTCTCGGCGAGGCCCAGTTCCCAGGGCAAACCCGCATGTTTAATCGAGGTTTGGGGCGAAGCACCGGTACCGCCATCAAAGCCGGATACCAGCACCACATCGGCGTGGGCCTTGGCCACACCAGCGGCAATGGTGCCGACGCCCACCTCCGACACCAGCTTGACGCTGATGCGGGCCTTGCGGTTGGCGTTTTTGAGGTCGTGGATCAGCTCCGCCAAATCCTCAATGGAGTAGATGTCGTGGTGAGGGGGCGGCGAAATTAGACCGACCCCAGGGGTGGAGTGGCGCACCTTGGCAATCCAGGGGTAGACCTTTTTGCCGGGAAGCTGGCCCCCTTCACCGGGCTTGGCCCCCTGGGCCATCTTGATCTGCAGCTCCCTGGCTTGGGACAGATACAGACTGGTGACGCCGAACCGACCCGAAGCCACCTGTTTGATGGCGCTATTTTTGGAGTCCCCCTGGTCATTGGTCCAGGTGTAGCGGTCGGGGTCTTCGCCCCCTTCGCCGGTGTTGGACTTGCCGCCGATGCGGTTCATGGCGATCGCAAGTGCTTCGTGGGTCTCCTTAGAGATCGAGCCGTAGCTCATCGCCCCGGTTTTGAAGCGGCCCATGATTGCTTCGATCGACTCCACTTCGTCAATGGAGATGGGTTCGCGATCTTTGAATTCCAGCAGATCCCGCAGGCGGAAATACTGTTTGCCGTGGGCATTCACCTCAGCGGAGTAAGCCTTGAACAGGTCGTAGTTGCCCTCCCGTACCGCCTGTTGCAGCAGGTGGATGGTCTTGGGGGCAAACAGGTGGGCTTCCCCATCCTTACGCCACTGGTACTCACCCCCCACATCGAGGGTGGTGTCTTGATCGCGATCGCTAAAGCCGTGCTGATGGCGCAGCAAAGCCTCCTGGGTAATCACCGCCAGATCGACGCCTTCGAGGCGAGAGGCGGTCCAGGTAAAGTACCGGTCAATGACAGAGTGGTGCAGACCAATGGCCTCAAAGATCTGCGCGCCGCGATAACTCTGAATAGTGGAGATGCCAATTTTGGAGCCGATCTTGATCACCCCTTTGGTGACTGCCTTGATGAAGTTCTGGCAGGCTTTTTCTGGGGTGACACCGGTGAGGGAGCCCTGTTCGATCATGGCCGCCATGGTTTCAAAGGCAAGGTAGGGGTTGATCGCCATAGCCAATCAGCACTGAAAAGTGATGGACCTCGCGGGGTTCGCCCGACTCTAGGACCAGCCCCACCTGGGTGCGGGTGCCCTCACGGATCAGGTGATGGTGCAAACCGGATACCGCCAACAGGGCGGGAATCGGCGCTTGCTCCGCATCCATGCCCCGATCCGACAGGATGATCAGGTTGGTGCCGGCGGCAATGGCATCATCGGCATCGGCACAAATTTGGGCGATCGCCGCCTCTAAACCGGCCACCCCCGCTTTAGCTTCAAACAAGCTGGGCAGGGTAACGGACTTAAACCCTGGCACGGAAACCCGCTGGAGCTGGGCCAACTCCTCATTGCTGATCACCGGGGTCTGGAGCTTGATGAGGTGGCAGCTCTCGGGCTCGGGCTTGAGCAGATTGCGCTCGGAGCCGATGGTGGTCACCGGGGAGGTGATAATCGCCTCCCGGATCGAGTCGATCGGCGGATTGGTAACCTGAGCAAACAACTGCTGGAAGTAGTCATACAGCAGCTTTGGTCGGTTAGACAGCACCGACAGGGGGGTGTCCGTGCCCATGGCTCCGATCGCTTCCACCCCGGTTTGGGCCATGGGGGTGAGCAGGATGCGTAGCTCTTCAAAGGTGTAGCCAAAGGCCCGTTGGCGCTGGGCCAAGGGGAGCGAGGATGCGGGGGCAGCGGCGGCGGCGGGCAAATCGGCCAAGTCCACCAAATACTGATCGAGCCACGCCTGATAGGGATTCGCCGTGGCGATTTCCTGCTTGATCTCCTCATCGGAGACGATGCGGCCCTCCTCCATATTCACCAGGAACATGCGACCGGGCTCCAAACGGCCCTTGTAGGCCACCCGCTCCGGTTCAATGGGCAGCACCCCCGCTTCGGAGGCCATGATCACCAGGTCATCCTTGGTGACGGTGTAGCGGGAGGGGCGGAGGCCATTGCGATCGAGCACGGCCCCCATCATGGTGCCGTCGGTAAAGGCGATGGAGGCGGGACCATCCCAGGGCTCCATCAGGCAAGAATGGTATTCGTAGAAAGCCTTTTTCGCTGGGCTCATGGACTCGTGACCGGTCCAGGGCTCCGGAATCATCATCATCACCGCATGGGGCAGCGATCGCCCCGCCAGGGTCATCAGCTCCAGGGTGTTGTCAAAAATCCCCGAGTCGCTGCCGTCGATATTAACGATGGGCTGGATGCGACTGAGGTCATCCCCAAACAGCTCCGACTCAAATAGGGACTGGCGGGCATGCATCCAGTTGACATTGCCCCGCAGGGTATTGATTTCACCGTTGTGGGCCACGTAGCGATAGGGGTGCGCCCGCTCCCAACTGGGGAAGGTATTGGTGCTGAAGCGCGAATGCACCAGACCCAGGGCACTCTCCATCTCAGGATCCTGAAGGTCTGGGTAATACTTGCCCACCTGCTCGGGCATCAACATGCCCTTATAGACCAGGGTGCGACAGGACATACTGGCGGGATACCAATAGGTATCAATGCCCGGCACGCGAATGGCGGTATGGCTGCGCTTGCGGATCACATAGAGTTTGCGATCGAAGCCCAGATCATCGCTCACATCAGCACCCCGCTGAACGAACACCTGCTGCATGAAGGGCTCGCTCGCCTGGGCGGTTTCCCCAAGGGAGGTGTTGTCGGTGGGGACATCCCGCCACCCCAGCACCGTTTGCCCTTCTTCTGCTGCAATTTTCTCGAAAATGGCGCGACCGGCTTGGCGGGCCTCAGGATCAGGGGAAGCGTAGATCATGCCTACGCCGTACTGTCCCGGTTCCGGCAAGGTCACCCCCGCTGCAGCGGCCACCTTCGCCATAAAGCCATGGGGCATTTGAATCAAAATGCCCGCCCCGTCACCGGTATTGGGCTCTGCCCCCACTGCCCCCCGATGGTCCAGATTCAGCAGGATAGTCAGGGCCTGATCCACAATGCTGTGGGAGGGTTTGCCCTTCATCTGCACAATAAAACCCACACCGCAGGCATCGTGTTCGAATCGTGGATCGTATAGGCCCTGCTGAGAGGGGGAGTGATGGTTCTGGGGCATTATGGTCGGCCTGAAAAACTTAAAAACAGGGTAGTGATGTGGCTTCAGATAAGCAGGGTCTGCTCACCCGACAGGGTTGTAGACCACTCATCCTAATTGATGGGTATTGTCTAGTAAATAAAACGAATCGAGAAGGGCTCTTAAGAAAATTGTCACATCTATAGGGCTACACCCCGATTTTTCCTTAAGAAACTTGTCAGGCTGGGGGTGCCGAATCCCACCCCATGGACTTTAGACTAGGCAGTTGTCGACGCACTCAAATATAAGCTGTCATCGGTCAGGTCCATGACATTCAAGGCATAAGTGTATCTGAACCCCAATTCCTTAGGAGTCATTAAAAATACGTTATACCGCAATTCAAGGCCCTATTCCCCTGAGCCCCTTTCTTTTCTAATCACTACTTCAATCCAAAGAGATTAATATTTTAGGCCAGGGAAATTTTCTCTTTTCAATAGGCGGAAAATATGTCTAAATCAAGCAAAAGTAACCTACAATACAAAACTCGAATCGCTCGGACACCTGTCATGTTCTGATGACGGCCTGCTGCCCTGGGCAGTTCTAAAGTATTTACCGAGGAATGCAAAGAAGTGTCACGATGCATGGCACACCATGACACTTCTGGGCAAGTCCGCCTGAATCGGCCTTAACTGGAGGTGTGGCAGTCGCCCGTCCGGTTAGGACTAAGACTGCGAGCCCCATTACTGCTGAGCAACGTATCAGTCGGACAATCGGTGTCCCCTAGTAAAGGGGCCAAACGATAATAACTGGAAGACTCAGGGGGATGACGGGCTCAAGCGGCTGGATTGTCACAGCCTTGTCCCCTGTCACCCATCGATTGTGTGGCCCCCTGGTCTGAACCATCCCTGCTTCAAGGATTCATTACCATGACTCAGCTTTCTCCTCAGACGGTTTATGACAACCTAGAGGGCACTTCGAATAAAAGATTTGTTTAACAAGCTAGTGGTTGCA
>JAQCKL010000163.1 GCA_027592485.1 Cyanobacteriota bacterium | reverse complement strand
AGTACCGACTACGGGCTAGATGTAGAGGTGGCAGCCAGGATGATGGGGCACGATTTGTCGGTGCACACGCGGGTCTATCATCGGTTTATCCGAAAGGCACAGATGCAGGCAGCGGTAGATCGTAGCCTAAAAGGCCGAACCGCCCCCAGCGATAGCTAGAGTAGAAAGTATGCTGGTTCATAGCCCTACCGCAGCTTTGAATGGCGTCTTTGTCTCCCCGCTTGACTAAGTCACTCCACTAACCCCGCCGCCTCTGCCTCTTCCACTGTGGCCAACTTGATCAGCGCCATCTCTATGGTGTGCTGCACTGACCAACCGCGAGACTCCGCGATCGCTGCAACTAACCGCCCATACTCACCCCGAATAGCAGGGCGGTAAACATCCCGCCGCAGTGCCCCTGGGGTAGGTTTGGGGCCTCGAACGCCTTTGATCGTCATGGTGTTATCCTTGGTTTGTGTGTACGACAAAACCCCCTAGCGCTGTATGTGGCAGTGCTAGGGGGTTTTGGTGTTTAGAGAATTTGCATTATTCCGCCAAAGTCGGCGAAGGAAAGCCCTACCGAATAAGCTTCATTTTGGGTTTCAAACGGCCCCACGTAATGTGCATTCAAACCCTTTGGGTAAAAAATGGCGTGGTACCCTTTCCGCGACGGTATCGCGGTAAGAATATCTCCGTTATGAATAACCTCGCCTTGCTTGAAGGCAGTGACAGCATATTCACCTTGGGTTCGGGGAAGAGTGTTAGGAAGGCTCATTGCCTTAAGTCCTTGTGTGTACGACTCGGTTGTTTTTCAACCATGAATACAGTATAGCCAACACTATACCCGTTGGCAACGGGTTTAGTCCTCAATGCCACATACAGCGCTAGGGGGTTTTGGATTAGTCAGACTTCACATCCGCTGATGGCGTCCCAGATAGGACCGAATACCGAGTCTGCATTCGGTCCTATCTGGGCAGACTCGGTGTTGTCGTGAGCATCCCAGTCGATGGGTTCTTCTTTTTTGAGCGCTTCGATAGCTTGGTCTGCGTAGTATTCGCCAGACGAGTAATCGTCGAAGATTTTGACTACAGCCTCGCTACCCTCGACGTTTTCGGCCATCAGCCCAGAGTATGGGTTGTAATCGGTGCTGGCATTCAAGGCGTCTAGCAGATCGTTAATTTGAGCGGCGTAGTCAATTTCGGTGGAGATCGTGGGTTCCATTGCCTTAAGTCCTTGTGTGTACGACTCGGTTGTTTTTCAACCATGAATACAGTATAGCGAAGGCTATACCCGTTGTCAACAGGTTTAGTAGCCGTAGGGTGGGCACTGCCCGCCATTTTTTCGACGCCAGCAAAAAGCCCCATCATCGGCATCCAAGAAAAAACCACCGCGCTTGGTGCTGGGTTAAGCTCTTTTTTCTGCGGGTTGACGGAAGAGTCGGTTAATTGCGGCGGGGTTGTACTGGTAATCGCCTTTTGCGGCCCCAGCACTGCGAACGTCACGGTAATGCACCCCCTGCCTAAAAGTTCCGTTTTCTCGATAGCGCTTCAACTGGCGGGCATCAAAACCCGTCAACTGTTCGGCAGCAGGGCCATCGAAAAACCGATCCGCCTTTGCTGATTCAGCCAGGATGGAGACGGCTTGCTCAGCGCAGGCGACGATCGCCCTAAGGTTGTCCTGTTGCTGCTGCTGCAAGGCGATCGCCTCTTGCAGCAGAGACGTGAGCCGCGCCAAGGTGATGTCATCTGCCATTTTTAGCCCCCCGTAAATTCCAGTGACATCTGCCGGGGCAGGGAGGCAAACTCCCAGATACGCTTGTCTTCCAGCTTGGCCACAATTGCGTAAAGGTTTCGGGCTTTCATGGTTTTGAAAACCTCCTTTCCGGAGGGTGAAAAGCCATTCCACTTGCAGTATTTATTGATGAAACTATCGACATCAACGATCAAACTGTTTGGGGTTTGAGTGTTCTCTGAAATTGCTTTCATCCGCAAGTGCATGAGAAGCTGCGCGACATAAGCAACGTCAGGCAAGATGCCCTGTCCCCAGAGGTCTTTGAGATCCCCGATCTCCAAACAAAGGGCCTCCGACTCTGAATCTGTCTCATGAAGCCGATCCAGGACTTCCTGCACGTCCTGTATGTTTTCTGCGCGAAGGGTAACAACGTTTTTGCTCATGATGGTGAGAATTCTGGAATGAACACTTTGGTGAGGGACTGAAGCTGGGCTAATGGCACCAGCAACCCCTCGGTTTCGTAGCCCCGGTTGGGCACCCGTCTCGCTGGGTAGAGGTCCCGCCACTGGGGCAGAGTGTCTTTGATGGCGGATGGCGGGCAGATGTAGAGTCCACCCCCAACCGCCCAGTAGCAGAGATAGTCAGCGACACAGGACACAGCCCAACCGGGCTTATGGGGGGCAACAGAGAGGGTTTCAATAAAGGCGTTGCCCGTCCGATGTGCCCTGGTGTCGGTTTTGTATTGCAGGGTGATCACCCGTCCCGACAGGTGATGGGTGGCCACCCGATCAATTCCCCGCCGCTCTTGGTCCGTGCTGGCGGGCCATAGCCGATAGAAACGGCTAAACCAGAGATCCAGGGCCGATTCGCCCTGTTCCCCTACCCGAGACTGCGCCTGAAAGCTATAGGGATTGGCAATAGTCATACGCTTTCCTGGCCAGAGAACAGAGAGTCCAGGTAGTGCCGAGAAAGGGTGCGATCGCTGTAGCGCTGTAGCAGGAATAGCGATAGAGCATTGGTGGTAGTCCTGGCGGGTGTCCAGCCGGGATTTAGTTCCAGCCACGCCTGGAACTGGTCGTAAAGGTTTTCCGGCACTTCAACGACCATTGAGACGGTTGCAGTGGACTGAGACATGGTTAAACTCCGTTGTGGTTGACAATAATGAATCGCGGATTACAGATCAGTAGGCAAAATGTTCAGGCGTAGTGACCTGACAGATCGGTCCTAGAAAATCGTAGGCATCTCGAAAGACGCCAGGGTCTGAGCCTAGGTAAAAGAGGGTCGAGCCAAAGAACCCCCCATTGTCTTCCTTGCCCGTCTCCCCGACATGGGCGATCGCGTGATCGATCAGGCAGAATGCGGAGCAGATCCTCAGCAGGGTCTGGTACCAATCGGTACGGTTGTCCGTTTTTTCGAGGATGAAGGCATGGTCAATCCAGCCCTCTTCCCAGTAGCGCTCCAGCCGGGGCACAAATTGAGTGTTGAGACTGTAGGGAAAATTCCCCCACATGAAAATGGGCTCAGACCCCAAAACATCCCAGGGATGCAGCAGGCCACTGCGCTCCTTGGTGTACCGGACTGCTGCGGGGATGGGGCTGGTATCCGTGGTCGATGGATCCAGGTCGAACTGAGTCCGACGCCATGCCTCCAGCGCAGGCTTCCAGATGTACTCAGGGGTGTATCTTTCGTTAGTCCCTCCAGCCCCACCATTGGCCCCCTGGTGACCCAACATGCCCGCCGAGTGAGTGTACTTAGGGGAGTTTTCAGCAGGTAGCGGGTGTTGGGCTGAGTCGGCCTGCGGCCCAATGGGCGTGGGAATGACCCCGCCTTCTAACGGAACATAGTCAGAGCAGTGGACCTTGGCCCAAACTTCGGTCAGCTTTACTGGCTCCCCAGCAGCCATGCAAGTGACATGCCCCTGCATCCCCTGCACATTGCAGGCGGCACAGGTGAGGCATCCCACGGTTTTCAGCCTCCGAGACGGTAGGCACCACTCTTGGAAGAAGGCGATCGCCTCCTTCAGGTCCTTGAATAACTTTGTCTTGCCTGTGCCAGCTTGCCCTAGCACTACTGGGGACTCAAATTGATAGCGGTAACTTTGCACCCGGCGAGAGGTGACGGTGTGCCGATTGAAAGTGCCCCAGGGGGCGAACATGCGTTGCACGTCCTCAAATCCCGCCAGATTGTGAGCCTGGAGAGCTTTGATATCCTGGGTGACCGATTTCACCAGCCCCTCTGAGGGGCCATTTTGCATTCCCCGCCGCTGGGCTTCCGCCACAGCCAATTCCGCCACCGGGACGAATAGCGGATCCCCCTGGGGAGGAAGGGCTCGAAGGGGCTTTTCGGATTTAAAGCATCGCCCCAAAGGGACCGATCTAGGGCCATCCGGGGTAGAGACTTCAACCTCTATGGCCTCAGGGGCAGGGGGCAATTCTACCGGGGTAGAAGCCTGATCCAATGCCTCACGCCGCCGGGCCGCTTCCACCATTTGCATGGCGCGACTGTAGCCGAACCCGACCCCAGCGGCTTGCGCCGCTGCCTCACAGTAGGCTTCAAACGAGGGATAAGCCTCCGCCCACTGTTCCGACTCATAGATCTCTCGAACCGCGTCCATGACTTCAAGGGCTGACCGCAGGCCCCGGACCACAATCCGGTGGTTCTCCTGAAAGCGGCTAGAGGGTGCCGCCACGGTAGACGGAAGGTCAAGGGTGGCGGAGATCGCCTCTCCTAATTGCAGCATTGCAGTAACTCCAGTTGAAATTGAGGTAGGCGCGCCCACGCTTGCGGGTTTAACCACAGGCGCTCAGTTCGAGGCTGGCGGCTGGCGTCAAGCGCCTTGATGTCCACTGTTTTCCAGCCCTCCAGGGCATCGGCATAGTAGAGGTTGGGGTAGCCTGAAACGACTACCGCTCCCCGCATCCGAGATACCACCGCTAGAAGCCGATCTTGGTCCGTCTCAAAGGCGTACTGGTTTCGCGTTAGCGATGCCTGAGGATCGGCGTGGCGTTTATCCTTTGCCCCGCGCACTGAGTTGTGATAGGTCGGGTCAAAGTAGTGCAGAGTGCCAAGGGTGTCCAACGCAGGGATATGCTCCAGCCCATCACCCAAAAACAGGTCTACCCCCTGTAGGCGATCTCTGACCGCCCATAGGTGATCCGCTCGATGGCGTAGACATTTTCTGCTCCGGCCCTTGGTGACGCCGCTATTCCAGCGAGTTCCCCCACCGTTGTAGGTGGCCATGGATACCCAGTAATAGCGACGGGCATCCTCTAACGGGTCATCGGCCTGTAGCCAGCACAAGTCCAGCGTCAAGGGATCCCGTGGACTAGCGTTGATGGCGGCAATTAGATCAGCGGCATTATCCCGAATCTGCACCAGCAGGTTATGGGTGCGCAGATTTAGCTCAAATCCGCACCGGAGCGGAGCGTGATAAAGGTTGAGGCCCAAGGTGTAGAGCCCTGCCATGGGCTCGGAGTACAGACTGCATTTCTGCTGGAGGTACGGCAGGATTTGTCGGGCAAGCCGCACTTTGCCCCCTAGATAGCGGCCTATCGAAACGATGCGCTTACTCATCATCCAGGCCATCCTCAAACGCGCCGACAGCAACCAAGTGGGCCTCAACCTCTGGCGGATAAGCTTGATCGTGAGGCTCAAAATCTGATCGCAGGTAGGAGCGGTGCTCCTTGATCGCCTGAATCAGCCCCTTGCGGACTAGCGCCAGATCGGGCAGGACCCCGGCGTAGGCCATGAATCCAGGCATGGCAAGTTGGCCCAAGATGACGCCCTGACTTTCGGCAATCATCTGGCAAATGAATCCTTGGGCGGTTTCGTTCTCAATTGGGATGAAAACTTCCCAGTGAAATGATCCGATCTTTGCGGTTGGCATAATTACCTCTGGCGGTTGAGTTGATTGGCAACGGACATGATCGCTGCGGCCAGGTCATAGGCGTGGCAGCGCTCTGGAGAACACCAGCAAGCCAGCTTCAGTGACTCGCCTGCTAGCACTCGTTTAGCCAAAGCCAAAACCGATTCCCAGACAGGGCCGAAGCAACGCTCCAGGGCTGGGTTTAGTTCTCTGGCTAAAAACTGTTCGCAAACCTCGTTGCGGTCCCCGTGGAACCCCACTCGATAGGGGTTAGCCAAGGGAGAGGCGTGGAAATTTTGCCCCTTCCATCCCTCCACCTGACGTCCCACATAGACCACGCCAGGATCGGACAGGATTGAAGGCTGGCAAGACCTTAAATTCACCACCTCAACGGTCCCCATCCCCGCCCCTTGGCTTAGAATTGGGGGCGGATTATCCGCCTGGGGCAAAAGAGGTAGATCGTAAAACTGCTCTCGGTGACAGGAAGGGCAGTAGATGTGAATAGCCCCCTGCACTCGATAGACGGTTTTGCCTCGCTTGAACGTCTGCTCTTTTTGAAATCCGGGAATCCGGCCCCCCTTACCAGGGCAGTCTGAGCGATCGCATCGGCCATGCTCATCAAGTTCCGGCAGGCCCATTTCAACTTGGGGTAGCCCAAAACGACTACGCCAGTATTCTGAGTCAGCGAACTCAATAGGCGCATCCTGCAATGCGGCAGGCGGATCTGTGTAGCGACAGTGCTCAACCATGATTCAGTCCCTCCCCTGGCTCAAGAGACGGGGCTTGACCAGCCGGGAAATAGACCCGACTAGGCCACTGGGGGGGAGTCGCCACCGCCACCGACACGGCCATTTCCCCTAGGTATCGCCACACGTAGCGAGGGAATGGCCGCCCAGGAACCTCTACCGCCCGTAGGCAATAGGCCGCAACCTGCCCCATGTAAGGCCGTACCATCTCAGCACTGACGCTAAGCGTCTGCCCTGGCACACCAAAAGAAATTTCACGGAGATCTCCTTGACGGGCAATGACAATCCCCAACTGTCGCCGGGGGCTGGCCTCATCCACTCCCCACTGGTGCTGATGGCACCCCTTGCCATTCAGGACGGGGGAGCCATCTTGGGCGAACACGGGGATACGCTTTAGCGTCACCTGCACCAGCTCACAGGCGGATTCCGTAGACTTGGCCGGGGGTGAAGGCGCGACGACCGGAGGGGCTTGGGGGGGCAAGGGAGCCGAGATTAGGGATACGGCCTGTACCTCTACCGGGGTAGAAGCCGTAGGCAGATCCAGCAGAGAAAGCTGATCGCCCGATACACGACGCCTAGGCATACACCACCTCCTGTTGCTGCTGGGGCGTTGACTGGAAGTAAGCCAGCAGTTCCCGCCGTTGAGCATCACTCAGGTCGTAATAGGCGGTGCAGCCAAACATCCCGTCGAGTAGCGAAACGCGCTGTTCTGGGGACAGTTGAAGCAGATAGTTTTGCCTCAACTCCGCATCTACAGATTCATCGGAGCGCCTGTAGCTGGCGGCTGAAGATGTGGCGTTGAGGGGGGCAAAAGCTTCCGCCGAATCCTCAGGGATCAGGCCCTCCTGAAGCATGTAGGCCGCCTCCCAGTAGGGAGTGCGTCGCTGACGGCTGAGGATCAGTCGCTCAATGTCGGGGACCCCCTGATTGGGATTGAGGTCCAGCCCCCGAGAGAAGGCGATTATCCCCTGCCGGAAAACTTCGTAGCCGTGGCCGAGGAAATCGCTTTCCTCTAGCTCAGCGAACCGGGCTTTAGCCTCCCGGCGATCTCCAAAACGGCCAGGGGCGTGGCGATCGTAGATGGTGCGCTTGCACCATCCCAGAAGGGCTTCAAACTGTTCCTCTCGCAGTAGGGACACGTCGCCCTTCTTCTTTCGCCGCCGCCGGGAAGTTTTTTCCTCGCCGGAAGGTGCCGGAGATTCCGATGCGTCCCCATTAACGGGGTGCGGATTGCCAGTTTGCTGAAGAACCTCTTCCGATTCCGATACCAGATCTCCATCCCCTTGAGCGCGTATGCCCCCCTTTGGGGGGTTAGGGGGGATTCCCTTCATGGGAGTACCTTCAGAGGGAGTACCTTCTAGGGAGTACCTTTGTCCATCGGATCCAGCAGGGGTAGACCTGTCGGATCCAGCAGGGGTAGACCTGTCGGATCCAGCAGGGGTAGACCTGTCGGATCCAGCAGGGGTATCGGATCCGGCAGGGGTGCAGGATCCGATAGATGCCAGTTCGGCACGGGGCCGCCGCCGATCCTTTCGGTGAGAAGTTCTCGTCTCTCGAATTGAGGGCAATTCTTCTGGATTGGTCCAAGCGCTGTGATGCAGTCGGACATAGGTATAGGTCACTCGCCCGTCCCTTGGCGGATCCCGTCGCAGCACTTGAGCTGCTACCAGCACGTCCAGCGCAGACCGCATCTTGTTGGGGCTCATGCGGCAGTGAGCCGCCATCTTTTCATGGCTTTCCCAACACTCTCCAGTCGAGCCAGCCCGCCGAACTACGTGGCAGTAGGCACGGAACTCCCACGGGTCCAGCCCATAATCATCCAATTGACTAGGAACAAATGCCCCGTAGTCAGCCTGATCTGAACAGGCGATCGCCTCAGCCATGGGCTCCCCCTGTTGGGAAACCCGTATCACCAAAAGCCGTAAACCTGGTTAAACTTTTTGTGTGGTTGTGCATGATGAGCCCCCCAGGGCGCATGGCAATTGCGGTTGACAATTAAGCGATCGCCCCTGTCGGCTTAGGGGCGATCGCTTTTACTTTTGGGGCGCTTCGGAGATGATTCCAGCGTTAGCCAAGGCGCTGAGGATGACATCCCGCATCGACATTCCGCGAGTAGCTGCGTAGACCTTCAGGCTCTGATGGACAGTAGTAGGCAAATCCAGGGTGGTTCGTTGCACTCCCTCAGGGGCGGAAGTGAACGGCTCCGCCGTCAAACTCGTGGTGGTCATAGCTTTATTTATTTATTGCGGCCTGCCCGCCATTGTCGATCTGCGATTCCAGATTGTCAATAGCATTTCAGCTATTTCTTATTTGAGA
>JAQCKL010000162.1 GCA_027592485.1 Cyanobacteriota bacterium | reverse complement strand
AGACACATGGGAGGTGTAGTAAACAAACCCTTTGGCGTAGCAATCGGTTTCAATGGCATCGCTGGTGAGGGTCGCCGCCAGGGGGAGCCCGCCCCCCAAGGTTTTCGATAGGGTGAGAATGTCTGGGACGATGCCCAATTGCTCAAAGGCGAATAAACTCCCCAACCGACCAAAGCCGGTTTGAGCCTCGTCCAAAATCAGCACCATACCCCGCTCCTGGCAATGGGTTTGCAGCCGCTGAAAATAGCCTTCGGGCGGTTCCACGATTCCCCCAGCGCTGAGGATCGGCTCCACAATCACCGCTGCATAGGATCCCACAGACTGGCTATCCACCAGGTCAAACCCCACCGCCAGACAGGTCATGTCACAGTGATCCTGACAGTGGCGAATCGGACAGCGGTAGCAGTTGGGGGTCGGTAGGGCCAGGTTGCCGGGAATCGCGGGGCCGTACCCCTTCCGAGCCGCCACAAAGGTGCTCGCACTGGCTCCGGCAGTCATGCCGTGCCATGACGCGCTGAGGCCCACCACCTCAAACCCCCCAGTGTGAAGTTTGGCCATGCGCAGGGCGGCTTCATTAGCTTCGCTACCGGTATTGAGGAACAGCGCCTTTTGTAGGGTCGGGGGCAGCAGACCACAGAGTTCATTCGCGAGGTTTACCACCGCCGGAGACAACATCCCGCTGAACAAGTGCAGTACTTCTTCGCAGGCTTTGTAGATGGCCTGGACGACCTCAGGATGGTTATGGCCCAAGGTGGCACACATTTGCCCCGAGGTGAAATCGAGAATCTTGCGACCTTGGCGATCATAAAGGTAGCTGCCCTTGGCTCGCTGAATCAGCATGGGGGCAAAGCTGCCGCCGTAGCGCACGAGATGGTGCTCGACGATATCCCACATTTCGGGGTCTGACAGTAGGGCATCCGGTGAGGACGATGCCGCTAATCGGTTGGGTTGAGTGCTATCCGTCATCTGAGTTCTAGCGAGCCGCGCTTTAGGAATTTCTTGACTATAGTGCGGGTTGGGTGGAGGCAGATGTAGCGGAGGCGCTAGTTCAGGGGTCGGACATCAGGGAAGTGTGGGCGATCGCGGATCTCATGGAGGCCCACACCCTCTTTCCTAAACAGCAATTTTTAGGGGAATGTGTCAACATTTTAAGGGTGGTCACCATTGAGCTTTTCATACGCTATGGGTTTTGTTGAAGGGCACTGGCGACAGCAGTCTTCCTACCGGCTAATTGGGGCCGTGTTATTAGGCGTCACCCTGACGGCGAGTGGTTGTCGGGGGTTGCCTCAGGGCGCAGCCCAACCGGGTCCCCCCCGCGAAGGCGAAGCACAGCCCCCAGCGGTGGAGACCATGGTAGCGGCGACGGGCACGATTGCAACCCCGATTACCTATACCGGCAGCACCCAACCGGCTGAGGCTGTGACTCTGCGGGCTCAAACCGAGGGGCAGATTGTGGCCCTGACCGTGGATGTGGGGGATCCGGTGGCGGTGGGGCAACCCTTAGCTCGGCTTGATCCCAACCTCCTCACCGTGGGCGTGAACCAGGCCCAGGCCGAACTAACCGCCCGGCAGTCGGAGGTGGCCCAAGCCGAAGCCGCTGTCAGTGACGCCCGTACGGCGGTGGAGCAAGCCCGCTTGCAGGTGCAACAGGCCCGCATTGACGCCGATCGCTTCCAACAACTCGCCGCAGCGGGTGCCGCATCGGACCAGGCAGCGGAGCAGGCTCAGCTCACCTTAGACATTGCCCAACAGGCGCTGCTTTCTGCCCAGGAGCAGGTCACCACTCGCCAGCAGGCGGTGAATGCGGCCCAGGGGCGGGTGGCGGCCCAGGGGGCAGCGGTGGATCAGACCCAAGAGCGACTGTCCTTTGCCACGGCGCGATCGCCCCTCAGCGGTCGGGTGCTGAGCCGTCTGGTGGAAGCGGGGGACTATGTGCAAACCGGGGCGGTGCTGCTGACCCTGGGGGATTTGACGACGCTCCATGTGGCACTGGCGGTATCCGAGCTGGATCTGGCCCAAATTAGCCGAGGGCAACCGGTGCAGGTGCGGCTAGATGCCTTTCCCGAAGCGGTGCTGTCGGGGCGCGTCACCCGCATTAGCCCCGAAGCCGATGCCACCACCCGCTTAGTCCCCGTTGAGGTCACCCTGTCTAATCCCGAAGGCCGGGTGGGCAGTGGTTTGCTGGCGCGGGTACAGTTTTTGACGGCAGGGACGGCCCAGGTGGTGATTCCTGAATCTGCGTTAGAGACGGGAGCACCGGGGAGCGAGCCCCAGGTGTTTGTGGTGCAGGGAACCGAGGGGGAAGCCACGGTACAGGCGCGACCGGTAGAACTGGGCGATCGCGGCAATGGCCAGGTGGAAATTCGGGCCGGTCTCAACCCCGGTGAATCCTTGGTGGTACGCAGCGATCGCCCCCTCGAAAACGGCCAACCGGTGCGCCTTAGTCTCTTGTCGGAGCCCAGCCAGTGAAAGCATCTCTGCCCATAAAAGGATCCCAGGCATCCTCGCCACCGCCTCCAAAAATCAGCCTCAGCACCCTAGCCATTCGCCGCTCCGTCGGCACCTTGATGGTGACCCTAGCGATTATGGTGCTGGGGGGCTTTGTGATCGGGCGGTTACCGGTGGATTTGCTGCCCGCCGTCACCTACCCCCGTATTGGGGTGCGGGCCGATGCCCCTGGGGTCTCCCCCGAGGTCGCTATCGAAGAAATTACCCGGCCCCTAGAGCAGGCCCTATCCGCCACCGATGGCGTTACCCAGGTGGTATCCGATACCCGCGAGGGGCGCATTAGTCTTGATCTATATTTTCGGCCTGGGGGCGATATTGATCAGGCATTGAATGATGCCACCGCCACCCTCAACCGGGCTCGGGACAGTCTGCCTAACACCATTAGCCAGCCTCGACTGTTCAAGTTTGACCCTTCCCAACTCCCCGTTTACGAGCTGGCCCTGACCTCCCCCAGCCTGCCAGGGGATCAATTGCGGGTGTTTGCCGATGAGGAATTGGCCCGGTCCCTCGGTACGGTGCCGGGGGTGGCCAGTGTGGATGTGTCCGGTGGGGTGGATCCAGAGGTGCGGGTCAACATTGATCCCCAGCGCCTACAGCGGTTGGGGCTGGGGCTGACGGATGTGTTAGAGGGCTTGGGCGATCGCAATCAAGACACCTCTGGCGGGCGACTTCAAGGGGCAGCCGCAGAACCCTTGACGCGGGTGGCGGGCCGCTTCCAGAGCGCCGACGAAATTCGCTCTGTGCTGTTCGAGGTGCCGGGCACCAATCCGCCCCAGTCGGTGTATCTGAGGGACTTTGCCGAGGTGGTGGATGGGGGCTCCGATCAGCGCATCTTTGTGACCCTGAACGGTCAGCCTGCGGTGAAGGTGAGCATCCAAAAGCAACCGGATGCCAATACGGTCACGGTGGTGAAGGCCGTCCAACAGCGACTGGCCGAGCTGGAGCAGGGGGGGATTTTTCCAGCGGATCTAGAGACCAACGTCACCCTCGATGAGTCGGTGTTTATTCAAAATGCCCTCCGCAACGTCACCCTGGCGGGCCTCACCGGAGCGGGGCTGGCGGCGATCGCGGTTTTACTCTTCCTCGGTTCCCTGCGCCAGACCGTGATTATTGTGCTGGCGATCCCGTTGGCGACCTTAGGGGCAGTGCTGCTGCTGGGGCTGTTTGGTCTATCGCTGAATGTCTTCAGTTTGGGGGGCTTGGCCCTTGGGGTTGGCATCGTCGTAGACAACGCCATTGTGATGTTAGAGAACATCACCCAAGGCATCGATAGCCTCATCTATAACCCACCCACCCACCACCATCCGTTATCTGCAGGGGCGCAAGGGCTTGCGTCCGCTGCTCAGGAAGGAATCGACCCGCCGCTTTCCCTCAATCGCCAAATCGAACGCAGTAGCCAAGAACTGGAATCAGCGGTGCTGGCCTCTACCCTCACCAACCTGGTGGCGGTGCTGCCGTTTTTACTGATCGGCGGCTTTTTGTCCCTGCTGTTCAGCGAGTTAGTCCTGACCATCAGTTTCGCCGTCGCCGCCTCCCTGGTGGTGGCCCTGACGGTGGTGCCCGCCTTAGCGGCAAAATTGCTCCCGCTACCGGGCAGCAGTGGCATCAAAAATTGGACTCTGATTCGCGCCTTTAACCAGCGCCTCCAAGGTCTGACCCGACAGTATCGCCAAGCCTTGATGTGGGTGTTGAACCGGAAAATCAGGGTGTTGGCGATCGCCCTCGTCGTTCTCGGGGGCAGCAGCAGCCTCATTGTGGACCATATTCCCCAGGAGATTTTGCCCAGCATTAGTACGGGGCAGGCCCAAATCCGAGTCGCCTTGCCCCCTGGCACCACCCTGGCCGAGAACCGTCGGGTGATGGCCGCCGTGGATGAACAAATCCTGGCCCAGCCCGAAACCGAATATGCCTTCACCACCGCAGGGGGATTTTTGTTTGGGAGCGGCACCAGCGAAAACGTCCTACGGGGCAGCAGCACCATCACCCTGACCCCCGGCAGTAATGTTGAAGCCGTTAGCGATCGCCTCAATGGCTCACTGGCACAGCTCAATTTAGTGGAAACCCGCTTGCGGGTCTCGCCGGGCTCGGTGCGGGGCCTGATTTTAAGCAACTCCCCGGTACGAGCAGATGTGGATGTGGTGATCCAGGGGAATGACCCGGCTGTCCTCAACCAGGCCGGTTTTCAATTGTTGGGTCGGCTGAATGAGCAAGCCACCCACGCCCGCTATCTCCCCGATGGGGATCCGATCCAGCCCGAAATTCAGATTCGTCCCGACTGGGAACGGGCCGCTGCCCTAGGGATCTCCGCTGAAACTCTAGGTACCACAGTCCAAACCCTGCTGAATGGCACCGTGGCCACTGAGCTACAGCGGGGCGATCGCCTCGTGGATGTGCGGGTACAACTGCCCGATACCGCTGTCCCCAACCCCGAAAAGCGCTACCGATTTTTGTCGATGGCGGTCAAGCCATTCGCCTGGGGGATGTAGCCCGCATCGAAACCGGTCAGGCCCCTGGCAACTTGCAGCGCATTGACCAGCGCCAGGTCTTCATCATTGAAGGCAGCCTCAACGAAGAAGCCACCCTGGGAGAGGCCTTAGTCGAAGCAGATCAAATTTTGGCGGCGGTGGATTTGCCCCCTGGGGTGATTCGTCTGCCCAGCTATGCCGGTGAAAGTAATCGCCAAATTCAACAGTCCCTCAAAACCTTGGGCGGACTAGCCATCTTTTTGGTGTTTGCGGTGATGGCAGTGCAGTACAACACCCTGATTGATCCGCTGGTGATCTTGCTGACGGTGCCGTTGGCGTTAACGGGGGGGATCTGGGGGTTGTTCATTACCCAGACGCCAATTGGGGCGACGGTGGTCGTGGGGGCGGTGCTGCTAGTGGGGATTGTGGTCAACAACGCGATTATTTTAGTGGAACTGGCGAATCAAATCCGCGATCGCACCCGCTGCTCCCCCACCCAGGCCATGGTAGAGGCCGCCCCCCAGCGACTGCGCCCCATCTTGATGACCACTATCACAACGGTGTTGGGACTGTTTCCGCTGGCGCTAGGCCTGGGGGAAGGGTCGGAGTTTTTGCAGCCCATGGGCATTGTGGTGTTTTCGGGCTTATCTCTGGCAACGGGGCTGACCCTATTTGTAATTCCCTGTTTTTACACGCTGCTGCACCGGGAGGCTCAACCTGTTCCGTCGATGGCTAAACAACGAATGGATGGTTAGAGCCGCCGCTACAACCTGAGTACGGGATAACGAGCTTGGCGATAAAACCGCCGCTCAAAGGGCTAAGGAGATTGCTAGAAAAGACGATACCCGTAGGGGCGGGTTTTGTTGATATCCATTTGGTCATAGCACCTGGCTAAACCCGCCCCTACAAAAATCCCCTTGTCCATGTAAACCGCTATTTTTCACATCCCGCCTGACTTGCCACTGCGTTGAGGCTGCAACAAAGGCGTGAGGCAGTTGAGAACAAATCAAATGGCAGCGGCAAAAGTTTACTGACTCGGCGCTTGCCCAGGATTAGAGAAGGTGTTGATATAACCGCCGCCAGTATAGGAGCCCGGAATACCCTGGACCGCAAACGGTGAGGGGGCCAGCGTTGATGAGTTACGTGACGGCGAAGCGGGCACCGTTGTGGATAGAGGGGAGGTCAGCCCATTATTGACGCTGGGAATCGTTAGATCCAGATTGCTATTGGCGGCAGCGGGAACACCTGCTCCCCCAGGGATATTGGGGAAGTTGGTATAAGCGTTGCTGAGGTTGGTATTGAGGGGGGGAATCAGGGGTAATGAGGCCGGTGGCGTATAGCCCGTGGTACCCAAAGGCGGCGACATGGCCGGAGTCGTAGGCAAGAACGTACCCGGTATACCCGGTAACGTGACCGGCCTCAGCGACCCATTCAGACCAAAGGGGTCAACCGTTGTATTGGTCCCATCCGCCGTCAGGGCACCCAATCCAGAATTAGTCTCGCCAGCACCGTCTGAGGCTTGAGAATCACTGGCGGGTGTGCCAGTCAAGCCAGGAATCAAGGCTTGCAGAGCCTGGGCCAAGGGGTTGCTATTGATTAAAGGCGAACTCTCAGACCCGTTACCCTGAGCTGGGGTTTGCCCTTGGGTCGCTAACTGAGAGAAGTTAGGATTAGCACCGGTCGCGCCACTACTGGCCGACTCAAAAATACTGCGATAAATATTCGTTGATGGATCAATGCTGTCCAGTTCCAACGCCGCATAGCGATCCAGGTAACGGTTTAAAGTGCTTTCCTCAGAATCGGCAGGGCGATCGCTGACAGTCGAGCTACTACTTGCCAATAGCTGCTGCAATAACGTTAACGGTTCCTGCTGCCCCTGTAGAGAGGTTCCGGGTTCAGCGGACTCATTCCCAATCGTGTTGGTCAAGAACGCCAGGTTATCGATATTGGCCACCTGAGCTTGCTCTTCGGGAGTCAAGTCTGATGAGACCAAGTCGCCATTGGCCGACTCTTCTAAATCAGCGTCATAGGCCCGATACCAATTGGGATTACGCCCAAATTCTAGGGCGAAAGCCCCGGCCAATAAGGCAAATAGCCCCGAAGCCAAAACTGCTGGATGGGCCAATGGACTGAGTCGAGCCCATAGGTACCGAAACTGGGGAAGCGCCATAGCGAGCCACTATAAAACCGGTAACGCCATTCTAGCTTGCCCACCTTAGACCCCAAACCATCCTGACGCTAAGTTCGTCAAGACTTCATTCAATTAAACCTGGCAAGAATTTACCGTTTACCCCTGCGTGAGTGTGGGTGCATTGCCAGCAGGCTCCCCCATTAAATAATGGCGAATACAGGCCACCAGCTGATCCGGCTTTTCGACCATGGCCATATGGCCACAGTTGGGTAGCACAGTGACGTTGCCCAGCAGGGTCTGAAACAAGCGATGAAAACTGGCTAAATGCTCTACATAACGGGCTGCCATCACTTGGTCCTGAGCCCCGGCCACAAAATAAACCGGCTGCTGTAAGCCAGCCACGATGCGGGGCAAGCGATGGACTTCACCCTCAGTGGTTGACGCGAGCAGACTGCCCAATGCCGCTTCTGAGTGAGCCACCAAAAAATCCTGGAGCCGCTGCTTTCCCCACTGGCGGGTGAGAGCCTGGGCCACCATCATGCGAGCAAAACCCCAGTCCAGCAGGGGTATTCGTTGCAGCCAAGGAAACCGCCACCGTACCAACTGTGCACCGGCCTGGCGAAAACGCTTAAATTCTTGCGGCAAGTAGATGCCACCCCCAGCATTGACGCAAATAACACCCTTAATCTGTTCGGGTAATTTCTGAGCTGCCCACAGGGCAATACTACCCCCCAGAGAATGGCCCACTAACCAAGCAGACTCAATCTTGAGATGGGCGAGCAATGCGGCCAAATCATCCGCATAAGCAGCCAAGCTATAGGGTGATGGACTGAGGGCATTATGGGGAGAAGGATGACGCGCTTCCACACCTTGGTTAGACGCACCGAATCCCCGCAGGTCATAGCTGATACAGGTATAGCGATCGCTCAACCCTTGACAGACTGGAGACCAATAATGATGGCTGAGTAACCAACCATGGATAAACACCAGGGTCTCTTCTGCTTTGCCTGGTGCCGAGGCGATCGAGTAGAAATGGGGGACACCCAGAATCTGGAGATAGGGCATACACTATGCTAACTTTCTTACGCCGTTACCCCTAGTAATCCTTATTGAGAAGCCGGTAACGCACCCCATCCGCAATCTTTTGGCCCAAATATTCTGGGATCAGACTCTCGTTAGGGCCAAGTAAATACAAGATCAGCCGAGTGCGTCCCCGCCATACCAATAAGTTGGCATTCACCACCAGTAGGTCCTCCTGCCAGATGGCATACATCACCTTATAGAACAGACCAGGCTGGTTATCCGCTTCGATCAGCAAGGCGGGCAAATGAAAGACCGGATCCACATAGAACTCTGTTTCCACCTGTTCTAGACCCGCGTTGAGGTTGAACTCAACCGTCAGCATTTCCTCCACTTCAAAGTGGCCCGCAAGGGCTTCACGCACAGCTCGGCACACATTCTCAGCGGTTTTGGCTGGCAGGGCCTTAGAGGATGTTTGAAAAGTCGGTCTTGAAGTAATAAAAGCTCTCAGGGTATAAGTTGCGACAAGTAAAACCCGCACTCCCTGAGA
>JAQCKL010000161.1 GCA_027592485.1 Cyanobacteriota bacterium | reverse complement strand
CCGGAGATGGGAAATGCTTCTAGCTTATGTCTTAATGCAATTGGCGACTGCTATAGGTGCCGGGTCGCCAAGCGGTGTTAGACCGGGATTGATCAGAGGCCGTGTTGTCCTGGGAAACGTTCTGGAGACGCTTGAGTTCTTGCAGCGCCGTAGACCAATCTAGGTCAGGGCGATTGAAGGTGGTCTTCAACGCTTCCAATACGGCTTGGGCATCCCCATTGGCATTCACATCGAGGGGATTAGACAACCGCAAGGGATCCACCTGAACCGCCGCCAATGCCTGGCGAACCGCCTCCGCTAGTTGGACCTTAAACTCTCGCTGAGCCCGCTTCCGTTGATAGGTAAAGCCCTGGGTACTGGAAGCATAAAGGGCCGGGAGGCGATTGAGGGCATAGGTTTCGACTTCTGCCCGCTTAATGAAGCGCAGTACCCGAGGCGGTAGTTTGTCGAGTTGGCGATCAACTTCATCGGCAACCAGGGTTTCCATGACGTTGGTGTAAACCTGATCTGGCTGGGTTTGGGCGGGAACAGAAATTGCGTGGACCATTGCTTTAACTGTGCTTGAAGGAACAATCTTGATAGGTCAGATCAGTCAGCAGCTCACCTGTTACCGTATCTTCAAAGACGAAAGGTGTTAAAAATGCTACTTCCTATTCAGCAATCTACCCAATGTTTTTGAGGATGCCAAGCCTTTCCCCGTACCTTTACGGAGTCTTTATTGCTTAGGGCCTCATCTCGGGTGTTCCTTTACAGGCGCTTGATGAATTGGGCTGAAAGTCAAGTGCTATGGGGCAATACCCAGGTCACGAATACCCTGCTTTAGGGCCAGCGCTGCCTCTGGATTGATGCGTTGGTAGAGGACGATCGCCCGCTGAAACGATTCCAGACTCTCCGGGAGCTTACCTAGCTTAAAGAGGACAACCCCGAGGTTTTGATACGCCTCAGCATAGGCGGGGTTAAGGTTAATGGCTTTGGTGTAGGCGGCGATCGCCGGTTCAAGATAGCCCCGAGCCCGGTGGGCCACCCCGAGGTTGTAGTGGGCCACGGCAAAGTCCGGGGCAATGGCCACCGCCTGCTCAAAACAAGCGATCGCCCCCGGCAAATCCTGCTGAACCTTGAGCAAACTCCCGAGATTGATATAGGCCCCCAACTTGAGGGTCTCTAAAATCGGCTGCTCCAGGGCAGTGCGGTAATGCTGCTCCGCTGAGGCGAGATCATCCCTGGCCCGATCCGCTAACCCCAGGTGATAGTGCAACTCGTAGGCGGTGCTGGGGTCAATGGGGTCACCGTGATCACCCCTGAGGCCCTGTTCTAATAGCGTGCGGCCCTTGTCCCAGTCTCCCGCTTGGCCATAGAGCGCCCCCAGCTTGTTGCAAATGTAGGGGTCATGGGGATGATCGGCTAAGTAAGCCGCCATCAGGGTTTGGGCACGGTTGAATTTATCCCGCTGGGCGATGGCGGTGGCTTGATAACCGGTATGCGCTAGCGCCGTTTCGGCCAAAGTCACCACTTGCCACGCCGCCTCTCGCTGCTGCAGGGCCGCAACGCTGTCATCGACGGTCTCGTGATAGGGGCGATTGAAGCGGATGTCAGCATGGTTGCGAAACAGGCGAGACACCGCTGAGTAGGGGGACTGCTCCGCCCCCAGTTCATGGCGGATCACAGTCACCATCAGGATCGATGCCAAATCCACACCTCCCAAGGGTTTACCCGCCTGGATCTGCTTGAGCAAGGTTTGACCCGCTGGCGTGAGCCGCTCATCGGCATCCAGCACCAAAATCCAATCGCCGGTGGCGTAGCCGAGAGCGGCATTACGGGCCGCCGCAAAATCGTTCGTCCACTCGTAGGCAAAGACCTGAGCCCCAGCCGCCTCAGCCACTGTCACCGTGGCATCGGTAGAGCCCGTATCCACCACGATCATTTCATCCACATGGGCGCTCACACTATGGAGGGCCTGAGGCAGTTGGGCCGCCTCATCCTTGACAATCATGCAGAGAGAAAGGGTCATGGGGGTCTTAGTTACCAAGTATTGCTATCGTTTGGCGAGCGGTGGTTAGGGCCTGGCGCACTTGATCAAAACCGGTGCCGCCGACACTGTTGCGGGCTGCGACCACTTGGCGCGGGGCGATCGCCCCATAAATATCCGCCTCAAAGGCCGGGTGCAGGGCTTGCCATTCCTCTAGGGACAAATCCTTCAGCAATTTGCCCGCTGCCAAAGAGGTGCGCACCACCTGGCCCACCAGATTGTAAGCCTCTCGGAAGGGCACGCCTTTAGTCGCCAGATAATCCGCCACATCCGTCGCGTTCGAAAAGTCTGCGGCTACGGCTGCGGCCAACCGTTCGGCGCGGAAGCTGATCCCCTCCGAGATCAAAATCGTCATCGCCTCCAGGCAGCCCTTCACGGTGACGACCGAATCAAACAGTGGTTCCTTGTCTTCTTGTAAGTCCTTGTTGTAGGCCAGGGGCAGCCCCTTCATCATCACCAGCAAGCCTTGTAAATGGCCAAACACCCGCCCGGTTTTACCCCGTACCAGTTCGGGGACATCGGGGTTTTTCTTTTGGGGCATGATGCTAGAGCCGGTAGAGCAGTTGTCCTTGAGGGTGACAAAGCCAAACTCCTCCGACGCCCAGAGAATGATCTCCTCCGACAGGCGGGACAGATGCACCAGAATCAAGCTGGCGGCACAGGTAAATTCGATCGCAAAGTCGCGATCGCTGACCCCATCCAAACTGTTTTGGTACAGGCGATCAAACCCCAATAACTCAGCGGTATAACCTCGATCTATGGGGAAAGTGGTGCCCGCCAATGCCCCACAGCCCAGGGGCGAAATATTCACCCGGCCCAGCACATCCCCCAACCGCTCCCAATCCCGCTGGATCATTTCAAAATAGGCCAGCAGATGGTGGGCCAAGCTCAAGGGCTGAGCCCGCTGCAGGTGGGTATAGCCCGGAATCAGCGTATCCACATGGGCTTCCGCCTGGGTCACCAGCGCCGTTTGGAACTGGCGCAGTTGGGTGCGAATCTGTTCAATCTGGTCCCGCAGATAGAGGCGAATATCGGTACCCACCTGGTCATTGCGGGAGCGGGCCGTGTGGAGTTTTTTGGCCACATCCCCCAAGATCTCCACCAGGCGATGCTCCACCGCAAAGTGGACATCCTCATCCTCAACGGTGGGATTAAACTGCCCCTGGCGATACTCGGTCCGGATTTGTGCCAGCCCCTGCACCAGCGCCTCCCCCTCTGCCGATGTGATCATCCCGGTTTTGGCCAACATCCGGGCATGGGCTTCAGAACCGGTCAGATCGTATTCAAGCAGTTGAATGTCGAAGCCAATACTGGCATTAAAAACGGCGATCGCCGGATGCAGAGCCGACTCAAATCGTTGACTCCAGGTTTTGGGGGCAGGGGAATGGACCAACCTTCAGATACTCCGTGATGGGGAACAAAAAATAGGGGTTATTTGTATGTGGTCATCCCTCGAAATAGGTAGCCCACAACGACCCCAATGATCAGCGCCCACACCTGGCCTGAGTCAATAAACGTTTTAAACGCCCCTCCCAAATCCCCCAAGATATCTTGGTCAAATTGCTGGGCTAGGACCACCGCTTGGGTTTTTGGGGTAGAGGCTGAGGTGAATCGGGCGATCGCGGGAGCGGGCTCAACCGTGACCGGTGATAACAAGGCAATTCCATCGGGCTGCATTAGATCAACTCCCAGGGTATAGAGATAGCGAAAAGACAGGACCTGCCCAAAATATACACCAGCAATTCAGGGCTGCTAGGGAATGATGCGGTTCCCTAACGCCCCTGCCCCCTAGCACCCCTAGCGTCCTTGCAAAATAGACCGCACGACCAGGACAGCCTTGGCATCACATCCCCTACAGGGGTTGCTTCGCGGGTAGACCGACGGCCCGAGGGAACTCATCGGGGGTCGTTTTCACCTTACGGAGGTAGACACAATGGCGCGCCCCTCCAGTCAGGGGCGTCTCCCAGGGCTGCACCGCCAGAATGGCCCCCCCGAGACGCTTAAGCTTAGGGGCTAGGGTTGCGGTATCGGCCTCTGACCATTGGCCCCGATAGAGTCCGACGATCCCCCCTTTCCGCACCAGCGGCAGGGCATATTCAGCACAGGTGGATGGGGCACCCACCGCCCGCAGCAGCGCCAGGTCATACTGCTCTCGATGGCTGAGCTGATGACCAAAATACTCGGCCCGATCGGCGATCTCCCGGACATTGCCCAAGGCTAAGGTCGCCGCAGTGGCCGCCAGAAACCGCACCTTTTTCTGGGTGGAGTCCAGCAGGGTTACCTGCCAATCCGGCTGCACTATCGCCGCCGGAAAACCAGGCAACCCGGCCCCGGTACCAATATCCAGCACCGATTTGATCGGATGCTGGGCCACCCAGTCGGGTTGGTCATCGGCAGACAAGAGCCAAGGAACCAACCCCGTGAGGGAATCCCACAGATGTTTTTCCAGAAAGTCGGCAGGCTCAATGATGCGGGTCAAGTTCAAAGACTGATTGGCCTGCCAGATCAACTCGTAGAGCGCTTGGAATTGCTGGCACTGCTGTTCCGTGGGTTGCCATCCGAGGCTGCCTTGCCAAGGGAGGGGGGTCGCCGATAGTGGGGCGGGCGTTTCAACGGTCGTCATGCCACCCCCTCAGGAACGGTTTTTTCCATCTCTTTGAGTACTCCATGGTGGAGACTCCAAACGCGATCGGCGAGACCCATTAATTCACTGGCATCGTGGGACACCACCAGTAGACTCCAATTTTGCTTCAACTCCTGCAAGAGGCCAATCACCTGTCGCCGCATGGACCAATCCAAGCCAGCAGTGGGTTCATCCAGCAGCAGCAGATAGGGTTGACGGATCAGCTGCACGGCTAGGGCTAAACGGCGCTGTTGACCGCCACTGAGGGTATAGGGTTCAGCCTCTAGGGACAGATGGGATAAACCCACCGCGTCGAGGGCGTCATGGATGCGATCGCGGGTGAGTTCGGGGTGGCCCAGGCGCAGCTCCTCCAAAATATTGTGACCGCAAAAATGCCGCTCCGGAAACTGAAACACCAGCCCTGCCAACTGCTGTAGGGCTTCGGGCAACAGCACCTGGTCTCGCCACCGCACCTCCCCTCGGGTGGGATAGGCAAGCCCCGCCAAAATTTCGAGCAGGGTCGTTTTTCCCGAGCCACTGGGTCCCACCACCAACCCCATTTCCTGGGGAGCCAGTTGCAGGTTGATCGACTTTAAAATCGGGGTGGGGCTAGCAGCAGGGTGATAAACCAAATCATTTAAAGACAGCATGGTCCATGCCATAACAAATCCAAGCCAGGACTTGCGCCCTAGCCTATCCAACTTAGCCCGGAATGCCCCTCGTCAACGCCGTATTCTGGAGAAGCGCTCAACCCTAGGGGAAAGCCCCCTGCGGGAACCCCAAGTCGCGAGACACGTCCCAACAACCCTAGGGTCCATCCAGAATCTATCTTGGGTCCGATGACATATCCCCGTCAGGAATCCTGCCTAGGGACGGATGGCTGAGACTCAAAATATCCCCTTTTTTCGAATGCTCTGACGTGACGATCCCATGGCCACCATGAAAATTTCCACTCCCTTCACCCCCCATTGGCACCCATCCCTATCCCAGGGACTCAAGCGGTTGGGCTTAGCCCTAGCGGGTGCCAGTACTGTGATGCTGCAATTGGGCAGCCTCCCGGCATTAGCCGGGGATCCCTTCCGGACCAGCAACCCCAGAAACAGCATTAGCGCCCCCACGGAGGAGGCCTTCTATGCCATTTTTCGAGATGGGGACTATGTCACCGCCAAAGCCTCCCTGGAGGCCGCTGATGCAGCCGCAACCGATCCCTTGCACCATGCCATGCTGGCCTCGCTGGCCTATCTAGAGGGCGAAGCGGGTTTGCCAGAATTGCTGAACCGAGCCCAACTCACCCAGGCTGCCGCCGAGGGTCTCATGGCCACCGATCCGCTCCGGGGCAATCTGTACGGTGCCGTCGGCATCTTTTTAGAAGGAGCCCATGTGCTGCAAACCCAGGGGATTGCACGGGGCACCCCCCGCGCCCTCGGGATGCTGCAAGAGGTGTTTGACAAAATGGATGCGGCTGAGGACATTGATGCCAATGATCCAGAACTCAGCCTAATTAAAGGGTTTATGGATCTGCTATTGGCAGTGAATCTACCCTTTGCGAATCCCGAGGACGCCATCACTCGCCTCGCCACCCATGGCCGCCCCGACTATATCGCCCAACGGGGCATTGCCGTGGGGTATCGGGACCTGGGGGAATATGACAAGGCCCTGGAGGCGGTGAATGCCGCTTTAGCCGCCGTGGATGCCGCCAAGGCGGGAGAGAATACCAACCCTGATTTGTTGCAGCTCAAGGCCCAGATTCTATGGGGGTTGGGAAATGCCCAAGGCAGTGAGGCCGCCTATACCGAAGCCTTAGGGTATGTCGATCAGCTCCCTCAGGCGACGGCAGCGCGTTTGATCTTCGATCGCTGCGTCGTTCAAGGGCATCCAGGATCCACCTGCGCCCGCGAAGCCGGATACAACTAAGGCCAGATCACTGCAGAAATGACGCTTTTGACTCGCCCATTGTTTATCAATCGTTAGACAATGGGCGGGTCCTTTTGTGATTTCTGAAGCCATGACCACGCTACTCGTCACCAATATCCACACCCTGGCTACCATGGACGACGAGCAGCGGGAAATTCGCCATGGGGCGATGCTGATTCGAGACAATGTGATTGAGCAAGTGGGCACGATTGATGAGTTGCCCCCCAACGCCCGCGACATCGCTGACGACGTTTTGGATCTGGGCGATCGCCATGTGGTCTTACCGGGTTTAGTCAACACCCACCATCATTTTTTTCAAACCCTGACTCGGGCCGTCCCAGCGGCCCAAAACCAAGAGCTGTTTGGGTGGCTCAACACCCTCTACCCGATCTGGTCTAACCTCACAGCCGAGATGCTGGCGATCGGGGCTCAGATGGCCGCAGCAGAATTAATGCTCTCCGGTTGCACCACCGCCAGCGACCACCACTACCTCTTTCCCAATGACTGCACCCTAGATGCTGAGATTCAAGCGGTGCAGGCCATGGGGCTACGATTCCATGCCAGTCGCGGCAGCCTCAGTGTGGGGCAGAGCCAGGGCGGGCTACCCCCCGATGGCGTGATCCAGTCTGAAGCCCTGATTTTGAAAGACTCTCAGCGCTTGATTGAGGCGTATCACGATCCAGAGCCCTATGCCATGGTCCGGATTGTCGTCGCGCCCACCTCGCCCTTTTCGGTGACCCCAGATCTCATGCGGGAGTCTGCCGCCCTAGCCCGGTCCTATCCGGGTGTACGGCTGCATACCCACCTGGCGGAGAACAATAACGACATCACCTACAGCCTTGAAAAGTTTGGGCTGTCGCCTGAGGATTATGCCGAATCCGTGGGCTGGCTGGGGGCCGATGTCTGGCATGCCCACTGTGTCAAACTCAGCGATCGCGCCATTGCCCAATTTGCCCGCACCGGCACCGGCGTCGCCCATTGCCCCTGTAGCAATATGCGTCTGGCCAGCGGCATTGCCCCCCTCCGCAAACTTTTAGACCACCAGGTGCCCGTCGGTTTGGGGGTCGATGGGTCGGCCTCCAATGACAGCAGTCACCTGCTCCAGGAGGCCCGCATGGCCCTCCTGTTGGCCCGCGTCAAAGACGAAGACCCCGCCGCCCTGACCGCCCGAGAGGCACTGCACATTGCCACCCGTGGCGGCGCGAAGGTGCTCGGTCGGAATGATATTGGTTACCTTGCACCCGGTATGGCCGCAGATTTCATTGCCATTAATCTCGACCGCCCGGCCTTGGCAGGGGCACACCATGATCCGGTCGCGGCGCTGATTTTTTGCCAGGTTGATCGGGTCGACCATAGCTTTATTAATGGCCAGCCCGTGGTGAAAAATGGCGTTTTGCTGACCCGAGACTTACCCGAACTGGTTGAAACCCACAATCAGCTCGCCCAACAACTCCTGGAAACCCCCTAGGACGATCTTCATCGTATCTTCGCAATCAAGAGGGGATAAGGGATGGTATTTAAAGATTAGGTGAATCTAGAGGGCGATCTTCACCGTCAGGCAGCAAAAATCGCTAAATTTACGGATATAGCGAGTCTTATGGTGCTTAACATCTCCATTGCGGTGTTGTGCTGCTGTGATTGAGAGCCCAGATATCAGGGAATACCCAATTGGTCAGTCACTTCCATGATCGTTCCATAACCGATGGAGCAAGGCTGAATTTGCTCCTGATCGCTCCACGACGGGGTTGATAAGGTTGATCAGATTCACGCTAGCTGGGCACCGTTCCCTCGGCCTCAACTGCCTGAATCACCAGAAGTAACTCACATCAATCGGGTGCTACAACCTGTCTTAGGGCAATGACTTCTATGCATTGGAAAGTGTTACTCAACGAAGCCATTGATCGTGCCCGTCGAGGGCAGCCTGCAGAAGCCATCGATCTGTTCGACCAGGTCTTGCGCCTGCAGCCAGACTACGACAAGGCTTACTACAACCGGGGTTGTGCCCAAGATGAGCTGGGCCAGGCTGATGCCGCGATCGCTGATTTTTCCGCAGCGCTCACGGTCAACCCCCAGTACTTTAATGCCTACATCAACCGGGGCAATCTTTATCGGCAGCAGGGGCGGT
>JAQCKL010000160.1 GCA_027592485.1 Cyanobacteriota bacterium | reverse complement strand
CATGGCACTCACCGGAGATGGGAAATGCTTCTAGCTTATGTCTTAATGCAATTGGCGACTGCTATAACGCAATCACTGAGTTGAGGGCGGTAAATATCGGGCAATGGTCTCCATCAATTCTTTGCATACTGACGTGATAGCCAGCCTCGGCCAGATCTCAACTGATTAAACGGCCATGGGAAAGCTAGTCTTCGACCAGCAAAATATGCGGCATCAGTCTTGAAACCCCTAGGAAACATAATCACGTCTCTAGGATGATGGGTGAAGTTGAAGCCGCGCTGATGGCAACCTGAGACTGGCTTTAGAGAAGCCCATCACCTTGAACCCCTGCCTAAGCACCAAGGGCTCCGCAGGGGTTCAAGTGTTATCAATGGGGACAAAGGAAAGGCGGCTAGAGCTGATCCAACTGGGTTTTGAGCGCTTCCAGTTCAGCATCCACGGCCACATCTTGGGGGGCGGCGACCGGGGTTTCGCCTTCTGGCAAAGCGGCTTGGTCAACGGAGCCCCCAGTCAACTGGGCCTTCATGGCTGCCAATTCGTCATCCACATCGCCACCGGCTTCTAGGGCAGCAAACTGACTTTCTAAATCGGCACCCGCCAACTCCCCTGCGGCCTGGGACTTGGCTTCCATCATCAGCACCTTTTCTTCCATACGCTCAAAGGCGCTCATGGCACTGTTGGTGTTGAGTTGCCCCATGGTGCTTTGCAGCTGCTCATTAGCCTTGGCGGCACTGGCCCGCGCCTTGAGCATATCTTTCTTGGTTTTGGCTTCGGAGATTTTGCTCTCTAAGCCAATCAAGCTTTTCTTGAGCTGATCGGTCTGGGCTCTTTGGCCATCCATCTGGGCTTTGAGGGCTGTAGCGGTCTCTGCCTGGGATTTCTTCCGCGTTAGGGCCTCACGGGCAAGGCTTTCATCGCCTTTTTGGAGGGCGAGTTGAGCCCGCTGCTGCCAGGTGTTGGCCTCAGACTGAGCTTTGTTGTACTGCTGCTCTACCCGCTTCTGGGAGGCGATCGCCTGGGCCACCGCTTGGCGCATTTGCACCAAATCCTCCCCCATATCAATGATGGCCTGATCCAAGATTTTGGCAGGATCTTCAGCCGAACTGACAGCGGCGTTTAGGTTAGAACGGACGACTCGGCTAACGCGATCAAACAACCCCATGGCTTTACGGTTCCTTCCAAATGTTGTGTGTAATGCGGAGGCTACCCTCCAGAGAGACTGATGATGGGTTCCAGGATTGGATTTAACGCCCCATCATCTAGGGACGAGATGCCCACACCTTAAATCTTTGAATCCACGGCTCGGATTCAAGTGTTCCTCAATCCTAATGAGAAATCAGCCTAATTGTTTTCAGTCTTAACACATGACTGAGGAGAGAAGCCCTGATTTAAAAAACACTCCAGCTTATAAGCTTTCCAGACGCTGGGCCATTACTGTTAACTGGATCAAGAAAATATTCATGGACGGGCCAAATCATCGAGTTCCCTGGGGTCCCACTTGAGGACTGAGGCATTCACGCCCTGTTCTTGCTTGCGTTTGGCATCGGCCTCGAACCAGGCAATGATTTGTTGAGGGGTCAGGGCGTCGATCGGGGTCTCTAGGTCTTGGGCGATCGCCTTAAGCAACTTGGCAGTGGAGAGGGTGAGGCGGGTCAGAAACTTTTCGGGGGTGGTCATCAGGGCTTTGTCCACCTCGGCAGATTCTTCGGGGGTTAAAAACTGGAGGGATTGATCCAACATGATGCTTGGGGATGTGGGGTGTGCTTTAGCCATGCTGACACAGGGGGAGGGAGCTGGGGAGATGGAGCGCAGGGGGGACGGGGAGATGGGGGTTCTCAGGGCGATTTCATCTGATCCCAAAGGGGTTCTGATAGGCTGAACCCACCTTTTTATCCGTCGCCGATGAGGGCTGCAATCCATTAGAAGCAGAATCCCCTCCCCATAACGGTGACAGCTCCTAATTGGTCTATGGGCGGGCACGAAACGCCCGTCCGGAAAGCTTCCCACCCTTACCTGATGATGCCCCCTGAACTGTGATGCCCCAAACCCTAGAGCGTCTGCATATTGAAGTCACTAATGTCTGCAACTTTAAATGTGAGTTTTGCCCGGACGCGATTATGGAGCGCAGCCGGGGCCACATGGATTTGGCTTTGCTGGATCGCCTCTTAACCGAGGTCGCCGATCACCAGCTCGCGAATATTGTCACCTTTCACCTGATGGGGGAGCCGCTGATTTATCCCCACGTGTTTGCAGGAATTGAGATGGCGGTGGAACGGGGCTTGAAGCTACATCTCACCACCAATGGCAGTACCTTTCATCTGCGCCCTGACCATATCCCAATGTTGGTGGCATCACAGATTCCGAAGGTGACGATTTCCCTGCAAACCCCTGATCCCCAGACGTTTACCCTGCGGGGAGCACCGCCTCGTTTGGCACCAGAGGCGTACTTTGAGGGCATTACTCGCTATGTGCAGGCCAATCTGCAAACCCCTGGGTCCCCGACCCGTATCCATATCAAGTTTTTAGACACGACCCCCCATCCTTTTTTGGTACCCCATAAGCCAATGCATATTGTGGAGGGCAAGGCGGCGATGCATCAGGAGCTGAGACATTGGGCGGGGCGGCTATTTGCGGGTATGGACGATGGGCCTAGCGAGGCGGTTTTAGCGCGGGCGATCGCCCGCCATAGGCCCGGCAGATGGCAACTGATTCCCCTGCATCCCAAGGTGGTGTTAGAGACCTTCCCCCTCGACAGTTGGGGCAATGTGGAGTCAACCCAGGTAACTCCCGCCCGCTTTGGCTATTGCAACGGGGTCTCGGGCCAAGCGGGGGTGCTTTACGACGGTACCGTGGTGCCCTGTTGCAAGGACTATGAGGGATTGATTCCGTTGGGGAATGTGCAGGATATGCCCCTAAAAGACATCTTGGCAGGACCGTCTGCCTGTGGTCTCAAGGGAGGCTTTGATCGCTTGCAGGTCAATAACCCAGTCTGTCAGCGCTGTATGGGGGCTGATACGCCGGTGAAGGCAGCGGCGCGGCAGGTGGGGTCGGTGGCCTATTTCAAGCTTTACAACCCGGTGATGAAGCGATTGCAGCCGGGGTGGGGAGAGGTGTGAGGAGATGGGGTGCCGGGGTAATGGGGCATTTATAAAGCTTCATCTGGTAAATTCACGGGCCGTTCCATCACCCAGTCGGTTTGCACATCTTCTCCTAAGACAAAGGTTTGGGTGCCGACGGTTTTGAAGCCCCAGCGCTGGTAAAACCTTTGGGCGCGGGTGTTGTGCTCCCAGACGCCGAGCCAGATGGTGTCGCAGTTGGCAGCAACCGCCCCCTTCAAACTGGCCGTCATCAAGGCGGCCCCGTAGCCTCGGCCAATGGCCTTTTGTTCGACATATAGACGATTCAATTCCAGCGCTTGCTGCCCTTGCAAACTCGGGTGGTGACTGTTGAGGACCAGGCGTGCATAGCCTAAGGCTGGTTCTGCCAATGTCGCTTCATCGTAGGCCAGCAAAACCCATGACTCTGGCATGGTTAGCTCTGCCAGCATTTGGCTGGGGGTAAAGGCTTGGTTGACATAGGCGGCGATATCTTCGGGGCGGTTATCGGCGATAAAAGCATCGCTGAAGGTGCGCGCCGCTAACGTTGCTAGCATCTCGTGATCAGCAGGAATCCCTCGACGAATCAGGGGGCTACGCTTAGGCATCGCGTCTACAAAGCTCCATGGGCTTGGTCTTCTCTATTCACCCTAATCGGCTGCGGGCGAACCGTTGATCTCGACTCCTGGCTCCGAATCAGCGGGTTATGATCGGGGAAAAGCGATTTTACATCTATGACAGCGAATTCCCCTGGGCAGACCCCCTCAGATGACGCCAACGATCGCCCCTCCTTGGGTACCCAACTGCGCAATCTGTTGGTGGTGGCGGTGGCGATCGCCCTTTCAGTCCTGGTGGTGCTCGGGTTGCGAACCCAAACGCCCACAGCCTCCTTAGAAACGCTGGCCGCAGAAGCAACCTCCTTAGAGCAAGCCCTGACCAACGGTAAGCCCTCCCTGGTGGAGTTTTATGCGAATTGGTGTACCTCTTGCCAGGCGATGGCCGGAGACATGGCAGCGCTCCGAGAGACGTACGGCGATCGCATCAACTTTGTGATGCTGAATGTGGATAACAACAAGTGGTTGCCAGAGATGCTCCATTACCGGGTGGATGGTATTCCCCACTTTGTCTACTTGGATGACAGCAGCGAGACCGTCGCGGTGGCGATCGGTGAGCAACCCCGGTCAATTTTGGCCAGTAATTTAGAGGCTTTGCTGAGCCAAGCCCCGCTGCCCCACGCTGATCACACCGGGGAAACCTCGGATCTAGAGGCCTCGCCCGCAGGATCTGATCGCAACGATAATCCCCGCAGCCATGGGGCTCAAGCTGCCAGCTAGCCACGTGTCCCTAGCCCCAGCCAAACCGTTCTCCGCCCGGTTCAAGAACATGGTCTAATACTTAGTACGTCTTTGTTTAAGGAACTTGGAACTATGGCTGGTGCCGTAAGCTACGTGGTTTTGCTAGGGGGCTTTGTGGGAACGGCTCTCGTACTTTATTTTGGCCTCCGCGCCGTCAAAATCATTTAGAGCTTGATCGGGCGGATGGTATTCACCAGGACTCAAGACTTCTCAATGACACGAGTCCACAGGGCTAAACCACCGCCCCTGCCCCGGGCGGCCACACCGGCTTCTCTGGCCCAAAAATAGGTGAAGAACGCCTGATCTTTGAGGGTTTCCTCACGGAAAGCCGCGTTGCGGGTTTCACCGCCGCGCAGTGCCCCGCGATAGAGACGCAGCCCCCCCAGCGTGATCGTGATATGGGTAAAGTCAAAGGCCAGACTATGGGTCTGGGGCCAGAACTGGGTGGGGCCAGTGAGCTGCAATCGTAAGGCTCCCAGGGCAACGCTATTTTCCACCGTCCCGATCCCAGCAGCCTGATCAGTCGCCCTATACCGCAGCTGGATCGTAATGAATCTGGGTAGAAATCGCCCCGCCCCGAGCACTGTACCGGCCCGCTGACGGGTCTTTACGGTGCCCGTAATGAATCCTAATCGCCAGGTCCCCAAGAGTTGTTCATAACCGGGGCGGCTTTTAGTTCTCTTAGCCTGCTTTTCACTCCCCAGCAGGGCCTCCACAACGGTTTGAGGCGCGGGGGCTGACCCCTGGCCCCTTAGAAAGGCCAGGGTGTGCTCTAAAACAGGTGGGGTCAGGTCAGGGGGATCGGTCGGCAAGGGAGGGCTCATGGGTCCATATCGGGCGTATTGCCCATAAAGGAGCAAGGCTGCTTCAGCGCTTGAATCAACTGTTTGCGGTAGGTCTGGGCCGAGATGTTGTAGGCCCCAAACCGCTCTAGGTGGGGATTCGTGATTTGGGCATCGAATAGGGTAAAGTGCTGCGATCGCAGCCACTCCACCAGTTTCACCATGGCCACCTTAGAGCCCTCGGGGATCGTATAAAACATCGACTCCCCGATGAAGGCTCCCCCCAGGGCGAGGCCTAAAATGCCCCCGGCCAGGGTATCCCCCTGCCAAGTTTCAAAACTGTAGGCCCAGCCCGCCTGGTGCAGTTCCCAGTAAATGGTCTTGAGATCCTCAGAAATCCAGGTGGAGTCGCGATCGGCACAGCCCGCGACGACCCCCAGAAAGTCTTGGTTAATGGCCGTGGTAAACCGCTGCTGATTCAGCACTCGCCGCAAGGATTTGGGATAGTGAAACCGCTGATCCAGAGGAATTAAGGTACGTTCTCGACTGGAATACCAGCCCAGATTTTGGCCGTTTTCATCGGCCATCAGGAAATAGCCCTTGGCATATCCCTCAATAATGGCGGCGGTGTCGTACTGCAAGGCACTCAAGGCAAACTCATTCTCTTCGGAGCATTAGGGACGATGGCCCTAAGGGCCGGTCTTTCGACCATCGTGCTGCAACTCCGCGTAGGCGGCGTAAACTCCCTGCACGTTATACCAATTTAGAAAGATCCGAGCAATTTCCTGGGCGAGTTGGGGTTTGCCTTGGTTGACAATCCACTCTAGCAGCGGGGTCATGGTCTTTTCGTTGAGTCGCCCACCAACCGTGAGCAGCCCCCACAGCAACTGATGGATCCAGGTCATCTGAATCATCATCCGCACCTCCCAAGACGGGTGCTTTTGGTAAAAGACCACCCCCATGCGGCCCCGCTGGATTTCTTTTTCAATCAGGCTGGGAATTTCTTCCACCGAGAAGGGGGCATGCCAGTGGTAGCCGATCGCATCGGGGCATTTCACTACGGTCAATCCCATCTTTTTCAGCCGCACCCCCATCTCCAGATCTTCCCAGCCGTATTGGGTGAATTGGGTGTCAAATAAACCCGCATCGATCAGCCAGTGCTTGGCGATCGCCACATTATTAGTTTCAAAGAAGGCCGCCGATAAATCCGTCACCTTGAGCTTGGCGTCGGTGGGGGCATCAAAGTCGCAGGTATTAATCAGCTGCCCGTAGGTAAAAACCTTGGGGTTGCCCTGTTGGGCGGCCTTATCTAAGCCCAGACCATGGTTGTCGAGGCAGTCAGGCAACACAAAGACATCACTATCGATAAAGACAATCACGTCGCCCTCAGCGGCGGTGACCCCTAGATTGCGCGCTTCAGCGATACCCTTATGGGCCTGCTGCACCACCCGCACATGGGGAAACATCTCTGGATTGTCTTGCAGCCACTCCACGGTGCCGTCGGTGGAACCGTCATCCACCACCACCAATTCGTAGCGCTCAATGGGGCTGTTGGGGGTAAAGACTTGAGCTTCTAAGGCCTGCAAACACTTTTCGAGAACCGATTTACGGTTATAGGTGGGAATAACAACGCTAAAAAACACAGGGGGCATCCAAGCAATCTCCTGATCCTACTTGATGAGGCGGAGCCCCATCGGGTGAGCAACCAGATATCGTGACTTTGAAGCTCAGACAAAATAAAACACTGAATGGGGTGTACACCTCTCGGCAGGGTAATAGACTGGGCAAACTGAGAGCAATCTACCACCAGAGAAATTGCGATCACCGGTCTACTCCGTTGGGGTTAACCCCCATTCATCGTCAGGGTACTCAATGCTAAAATCGCTGAGTCTTAGCCCCTTAGCTCCTTCATCTCTGGCGTTTGTGCAAATTCCCCTCGGACTCCTTGTCAGCGGTCTTCTGTGGGTTTGGAGTAGTCCTCCGATTTCTGCCCAATCTCCTATTCCTCCCGATACATCTCCCCCACTGCCAGAGATCCCCTCGCCACCACAGCCCCTCCCCCCCCCAGAGCAGCTACTCCAGCCCCCGCAAAGTCCGATCACAGAGCCATTCAATCCCACTGGACCAGGCCAAGTCGTGGTGAATCAATTTCGGGTGGTGGGCAGCACGGTATTTAGTGATGCGGAGTTAGCCGCAGTCTTAAATCCTTTCGTTGGGCGTCCCTTAAGCTTTGGGGATCTCTTGGAAGCCAGTCGCCAGGTAACCGAGCTCTACGTCAGTAATAACTATGTGACGACGGGGGCGTTTATTCCGGCTGGACAGGTGATCGATGGGGGCATCGTCACCATTCAGGTGGTCGAAGGGCAACTGGCCGAAATCAATATCGAAGGGTTGCAACGGCTTAATCCTGATTACATCCGCAGTCGCATCAGCACCGCCGCCCCGCCACCCCTCAATATTCAAACCCTGCTAGAAACGCTGCAGCTCTTGCAACTCAATCCTCTGATTGAGACCCTCTCGGCGGAGCTGGTGGCCACGCCCAACCCAGGGGAAAACAACCTGGTGGTAACGGTTGCAGAAGCCGATTCTTTTGATCTGCAATTTCAGCTCAACAACACGGGGAGTCCCCTGCTGAATACCTTCCAACAGCGGGTGGATATTAGTGAAGCCAATTTAACTGGGAACGGTGATGCCTTGACCGTCACCTATCAACATGCCGGTCTCAGTAACACCCTACAACTGGGCTATTCCCTCCCCATTAGCCCCAGTAACACCACCTTCGAAGCCACCTATAGCTATGTAGATAGCCAGGTCATCGAGCCGCCCGTGGGCCTGATCAATCCCCAGTCCGAGGCCCATACCTGGGAATTGGGTATCCGTCATCCCATCCTCGAAACCCCTCAAAACAAGATCACCCTGGGCCTCTCCCTAGAGCAACGCAGTAGTCAGACCTTTCTAGAGCCCCCAGGACTTTCTAGAACCCCCTTTGGATTTCCAGGGTCTGGAGCCCGTAGTGATGGGTTCCTAAAGCTCACCACCTTGAGTTTTAGCCAAGAGTGGCAACAGCAAACCCCTGATAGTCTGCTGTTTTTAGGATCAGATTTTCGTTTGGGGACCGGTTTGTTGGGGGCAAGCGGCAGTACAGACTCGGGGGATCCCACGATTGAATCCTTAAGTTGGCAAGGGCAACTGCTCTGGCTACAGCGCCTGAACCCTAATTGGCTGTTGATTACGCGTTCCGCTATTCAGGTGAGCGATCGCCCCTTAGTCTCCGCCGAACAATTTAGCTTGGGTGGGGTTGGGAGCGTCAGGGGATATCGCACGGACCAGGTTTTGGCCGATAGTGGCTGGTTACTGTCCCTAGAGCTGCAGACCCCCATTGTGAACTGGCCCGAGCAAAGTAGCACCGTCACTTTAGCGACCTTTTTCGACTATAGCCGTCGCCACTTAGGTTAAGACGTTACCACCTTGAGAACGTGCTCCATCGCATCTCTTAAGG
>JAQCKL010000159.1 GCA_027592485.1 Cyanobacteriota bacterium | reverse complement strand
CATCGCATGGGCTAGATGGCAATCACCGCATACATTCTAGCTGTCACCCGTTAGGAAACCAGTGCCGTAATGTCAGTAGACTTTAGTCCGGATGGAAAATTTTTGGCTTCTTCTAGCGTTGATGGAGATGTAAAACTCTGGGATATTGGGAATCAAGATTTCACGGTTGACTTGGATGCTTTGCTATATAAAGGTTGTAGTTGGATAGGAAGCTATTTAACTACAAATCAGTCACTATCGGAAGATGAGCGAAATCTTTGTGAGGTTATCGAGGGGGCTAAGAAGTAGATTGAATTGCTAGTCCCTGGATTATTGCATCCCAGAGAATGAATTTCTTTTTTACTCTTCTTGATCGGTTGAGATCTAGGCAATATTTTCTTCCCATAGCAATTGATTTATATGGGATATAACTTGTTCTAGCCGACCTCCAAATACCTTGTTAATCCGCTTAAAGCCGCCCTGTGTCTTAAACTGCCCCTGATCCAGCGCCGCCTTATCCACCACCGTCTCCTGCTTTAATTGCTGCCCGATGCGCTCCAACCACTGCCGCTGCGGTGCCGTCCAGCGCTGACTCGCCAAAATCTGCTGCATCGCCCGATCCACCCGTTCCCCATAGGGCACCAGCGCATCCCCCAACGCCGCCTGCCGAATGTAGCCCACGATCGACGCCGCAATATCCTGATTTGTGGCATCCCGCCAGGCAGATCGCAACCGCACCTCCGAATACCCCGCTGCATCCAGCGCCGCTTTCACCGCCTTCAACTGGGCGCGGGTCAACTCCCGAGGGCGCTGGGTCACCACCATCAACGCCGGGATCTGGTTCAGGTTCGACTCAATGAACTGCTTAAAGCTGTCCAGATAATCCTCCGGTTTGCCATAGGCGACCCCCACCTCTGAAACGCCATAGCCCCGCTCCACCCGCCGCAATTCATCGGCATGGTACGACACCAGCATCGGCTGACTGCCCCCCTCCCGCCGATCCAAAACTTCGGCCATGGCCCGCCGCTGGGTTAGCCAGGTCGCTGCCTCCCTGGGGCTGCTCTGGCGCAAATGCTGCAGCATCTTATCCACCGGCATTCCCGCCAGCCCTGCCAAGGTGTCCCGACTGGTATCGCTCAGGTACCGCCGCTTCCGCTGTAGCTTTGCCACAATCTGATCCAGGATTTGCGTGAGGGCTTGCGGGTCGCTCACCCTGCCCAGTTCATCCACCAGTTGGGTAAACGAGATGTTTGGGTTCACCACCACCGGCTTCATGCCCGACATCGGGGCTAAGGCGTCGTACAGATTCACCGCATCAAAGATCCGGAAGACCTCCTTGATCTGGCCCGCTCCTAAATCGTTACAGGGCCGCGTTGCCCGCCCCAGCATTTGGGCGTAGAGAATCCGGGACTTCACCCGCCGCAGAAACGCCAGATTGCAGATGGGTGGGACATCAATGCCCGTGGCCATCAGCTCTACCGTCACCGCCACCTTCGGACTGACCTCATTCTTGTAGCGGCGAATTAGCTCCAGAGGTTTGTCTGTGGCTCCGGTAATCTTCACCACCTCGTCATCGTTCACCGTGCCGTAGCGGTTGGCAAAAGCTTCCTTCAGTAGTTGGGTGACTAGGTCAGCATGGGCATCGTTGACGCAGAAAATCAAGGTTTTTCCGGGCTGGCTGGGGTCGATGTACTGGGCCAGCGCTTCACACACCACCCGGTTGAAATCCTCGGTAATCACCCGGCGATTGAACTGCTCCACCTCCATTTGAATCTCATCGGGGGCATGGACCAGGTCGAGCTGCCCTGTTTTGGGGTCGTAGTAGGTGACATCCTCCCCCAGTTGCCAGGTCATCCCGTCCTCTGATAGCGCCGTGATGATTCGGTAGGGGGGCTCGTGGTCGATCAGCCAGCCGTCGATCACCGCTTCCCGATAGCTGTAGGTGAAGACTGGGTCGCCGAAAATCTGGGTGGTGTGCAGGGCGGGGGTGGCGGTCAGCCCGATTTTCACCGCATCAAAGTAGTCCAGCACTTGGCGGTATTTGGACACGTAATCGCCAAAGTCCCGGAAGGTGAGTTCGCTGTCGCTCAGCTCCCGGTCTAGCAAATAGCCCCGATGGCATTCATCCACCACGATGCAGTCATATTGGTCGGTGGTGATCGATGGGCTGCCATCCCTGGGATACAGCAGCCGGTTCACAAAGCTTTGGACCGTGCCGATATGGACCTTGGTATCGCGATCGGGGGTGGTGTCCCTCAGCTCCTTGATGTCGAAGATATCCGCAAAGGTCTGGAGGCTCTCCATGCGGGTGTCTTTGAAGGCATCGGCGGCTTGAATCCCCAAGGCACTGCGGTCCACCAAAAACAGGATGCGCCGAAACCGCTTGGTCTTTAGTAACCGATACACCAGGGCAATGCAGGTCTTGGTTTTGCCGGTGCCGGTGGCCATGGCCAGTAGGATTGCCCGTTGATCCTGGGCTAGGGCGGTTTCAGCGGCCTGGATGGCGCAAATTTGGTAGTCCCGCAGGGCAAAGTCATAGGTGAAGGGTTCGGTGCGGAGGCGATCGCTCGCCCCTTCCAGATCACTCCCCAGGGAATCCACCAGTCCGGCAGGGCTGTACCACCCCCCGATCGCCCGCCGCAGATTCTCGGGCCGCCGCAGGTCGCAAAACCAGATGCCGCTCTTGGTTTCGAGCTGCTTTAGGTACGGTCGGCCATTGGTGGCAAACACAAAGGGCACCCGGTACTCACCCCACGGCCCCCCCGGTAGGGTTTCATCCCCCTTGATCCCATAGCCCCGGCTGTAGCGTTTGGCCTGGTCGATCGCGCCATAGACATCCTGGCGCTGGCGTTTGGCTTCTACGACCGCCACGACTTGCAAGCCCACAAACAGGGCATAGTCGGCCCGACCATCGGTAGTGGGCCACTCCGAGATCGCCAGGTTCTTATTTTTCTGGGGGCGGACCCCATTGCCATAGGTCAGGGTTTCTGAATCTACCGCCCACCCCGCTGCCCGCAACTGCGCGTCAATCAGACGGCGGGTTTCGGCCTCATCGAGATCCAGCTGCTGCTCCGCTGCCTGGGCCTGGGCAACCGTCTCCTGCAAGACCTGAGCCGCCTGTTGTGCGGCCACCGCCTGCACCGCCGCCAAGCGCCCTTGCACCGCTACAAATTCATTTTCCTGTTCTTCCAACAGGGTTTCTGCAATTTGCCGTAGCTCTGCTTCCTTGGCCGCGGCCGCTTGGGCCGCTTCGGTAAGGGTTTGATACTGGGTCACTTCCTGCTGGTAGCGTTGCACCTCAGCCCGCAACTGCGCCATTTTCTGGCGCATCGCCTCCGATTCCTGCTGGGGATCGGGGGGCGGGATGAAGGGGCCGGGTCGGAAGTTGTGATCTTTAAACGTCCGATGGAACCAAGTGCCCAGCTTGCGGGCAAATTTCAGCGTATCGAGGGCGGTGCGGTGGTTGCCCACCATCTCATGGGTGGCGAGGTTGCCCTCTCGACGGATTTCGTTAAAGACCTCATAGACGTCGCCTCGGATGATGCCGCGATCGCGCAGCCGTCGCAGCAGATCCAGTTGGGATTCACGACTGTCCTGGTATAGCCCTGCCTTAGCGGCGGTCAGTTGGGCCAGGAGTTCGGCAAACTGCCGCAGCTTGATCAGACAGGTATTGGGATCGTCACCAAAATACTGCTCAGCCTGACTGCCCAGCCGAACCAACTGTAGATCGTGAACTTTAAGGAAGGCGAAGTTTGGCGAAACCGGCATGATCCGTCTGAATGTTTCCCTGGTCAATGCTGCGCCCTGAGGACTCGTGAATGGGATCCGCTCATATCGCAGTCGCCAGTCCGGTTAGGACAAGCCTGCGAGCCCCTTTAATTCTGTGCTCAGGATTCAGAGCAGACCTTAGGGGTTTCAAGCCAAATGGCCAGCGCTATAAGCCAGCGTTCCCACCCTGTTCCCAATCGTCCCATTTCTGTGGGTGACGCATCTCGGCAGGGGCTGCATGTGTCAGGTGAATGGGCCTCCCAGGCCAGGGCCATCGATGGGCTCATCCCTGGAGTCACCGACACCACAACCCTTCAGCGGACCAGGACCCGCACAAAATGAACCCCTAGCCGGGCGAAAGTCACTCGGCTGGGGGCTGTAAAGTTAGTTTTCCTGTGGCGGCTACAAGTGGATGAACGGTCTCAGTAGGCCAAAGTTTCCAGGGTCTCTTTGAGATAGCGACGAACCAAGGGTTCTAAAACCGCAGCTTCATTAGCGACGGGGTGCTGCTCGCGGACCCAGCGCTTAAAACCAGAGCTATTGGCGATCGCGGTCTGCAAGTGGCTCCAGATTTGAGTATCGTCAGCATAACTGTGGAGCGCTGTGGATGAAGAGGGTGCCATATTCTGCTTCCTTAGTGAATGTGACTTAATTAAGGCGGATGATAAAGGGAATCGAACTCAAATTGACCCTGGGAACATGGGCCTACAAAATTTGAGATCGAGCAGGGCTCATATAGCTGTGGTACCAGCTGATAAAGCCTATATCTCTTTAAGATAACCTAGGCTGCCGGCAGCGATTGTGTGGACCGCCACAGTTTTACGGCCCCGTTTAGCCGTGACTGGGAGGATCAGCGCTTGGGGCGGTGGAATGATCATCTCTATCGATATCTGCCGTCTCTGACTGGGATGCAAGGACCGCCTCATCCTGATCGTTTAACCTGGCAGAGGCAGGGTCTGACAGCGTTGATAAGTTCTGCTCGTTGTCCCCGGTCTCGATACCCTTGAGGGCCTCAATTTCCGTAGGGAGATCTGTTTTTCCAGGCTCGGCATTAACGGGATTAGGCAAGATGGGATCTGAACTGAGGGGGGCGACAGGCTCGGGTGCAGGGATAGGCTCAGGTGTAGGGATCGGCTCAGGTGCAGGGATAGGTGTGCTTTCCCCAGTCTCGAACCAGGGGCGGGGGAAAATTTGTCCAACCCCGATGGCTAATCCTGAAAAATCCTGGGCGATCGCGGCCATTTCATAGGCATGAGTTCGCTCTAAGGTGCGATTTCGGGCTAGCAGTAAGCCCAGGGCACTAATGGATGTTTGACCAAACCAATTGGCTAAACAGAAACAGATGGCGCAGAGCAACCAGCCAGTAGTACGACCGCTGCTAGCAAAAGGAGTGGTGCTAGCAGCGATGGGAGCCACGTTATATAAGGTGACGAGTACAATCGCCAGCCCTAATCCAGTCAATACAGCCATCCCCTTGTGTAACCAACTGCGTTGGAGGGTGAGCAAACGGGATTGGGATGCCGTTAAGGCATCAGGATTTAAGGCCAGGGGACCGACTCTAAAGAGATAAAACGGTCGAAACCACTGTAGGCCCAGGACGGGTAGCGTCCCCACCAGGATCAACAACCCGAGTTCAACCCCCATGGAAATGGCAGGATCACCCACTGCCAGCCCTGCGAAACAACCATCCAAGCAGAGGGGCATGGTCGCTATGCCAGCGACGTGCCACCAGAGGTATGGGTCTTGACGCCGGGTCATCATGACATCCCTAAGCGTGGGTGAGGGTGCGACGCTGGGTGACTAGCTTAAAGGCTTCGATAATGTCGCCCTCTTTCCAGCCGTTGAAGTTGTCAACACCAATCCCGCATTCGAAACCTGCGGCCACTTCTTTGACGTCATCTTTCATCCGCTTCAGGGAGTCGAGGTTGCCCTCATAAACCATGTCGCCCCCGCGCTGTAGGCGGATGCGGCAGTTGCGGGTGACCTTGCCAGATGTGATATAGCAGCCTGCTACGGTGCCCTTGCGGACGGCAAAGACGGCTCGAACTTCCACTTGGCCCAGAGGCTCTTCCACCAGTTCTGGCTCTAGGAGACCTTCCATTGCCCCTTGGATATCATCCAGGAGGTTATAGATGATGTCGTAATCGCGCACATCGACCCCTTGCTGATCGGCGGCCTGTCGAGCCCCCGATGCCAGGGTGGTGTTGAAGCCGACCAAGACAGCGCCACTGGCCGCAGCGAGATCCACATCGGTTTCGCTGATTTCCCCTGGGGCCGCTAACAAGACCCTGACTTGCACTTCGCCCTGGGGGAGTTGTTGCAATGCGGCCAAAATGGCTTCAATAGAGCCTTGCACATCAGCCTTAAGGATAAGCGCCAGCTCTTTGAGCTCCCCTTCTTGGGCCTTGGCGGAGAGGCTACTGAGGGTGACGCGACGGGATGCCATGGCCTGTTGCAAGCGAGACAGGCGCTGATCGTCGGAACGGGAGTCGGCGACCGATCTCGCCATTTTCTCATCGCTGTACACATCAAACTCGTCCCCAGCTGCGGGTACGTCACTCAATCCGAGGACTTCGACCGCAAAGGACGGCGATGCAACCTTGACGCGATCGCCGCGATCGTCGATCATGGCTCGGACTTTACCAAAGACAGACCCGGCAACTAATGATTCACCCACCCGTAAGGAGCCATTTTGAACCAAGAGGGTCGCCACGGGGCCTCGGGCTTTATCTAAGTGAGCCTCAATAACGGTCCCTTTAGCGAGACGGTTAGGGTTGGCATGGAGGTCTTCAATCTCAGAAACCAGCAACAGCATTTCCAGCAGATTATCGAGATTATCCCCATTCATAGCGCTGACGGGGACCATGATGGTTTCTCCGCCCCATTCTTCTGAGACGAGTCCATACTCCGTTAGCTCTTGCTTGACCCGCTCCGGCTGAGCGGTCTCCTTATCAATTTTGTTGATGGCGACAACAATGGGGACTCCCGCTGCTTTTGCGTGGCTAATGGCCTCAATGGTCTGAGGTCGTACCCCATCATCGGCTGCGACCACCAAAATGGCGATGTCCGTTACCCTTGCCCCCCGTGCCCGCATCGCTGTGAAGGCTTCGTGGCCAGGGGTGTCTAGGAAGACAATCTGCTGACTTTGACCTTTGTGTTCGATATCAACGTGATAGGCACCAATGTGCTGGGTAATACCGCCCGCTTCCCCTTGGGCGACCTTCGTTTTGCGAATGGCGTCGAGCAGGGTGGTTTTGCCGTGATCAACGTGTCCCATGATGGTGATGACCGGAGGCCGTTGCACCAGATTCTCAAGATCAGTGGCATCCAGCATCTCGGTGACTTTTTTGGCTTCCGATTCCACCTCGGCGGTTTCCACCAAGATCTCGAATTCCTCGGCCACCATTTGGGCCGTTTCACGATCTAGGGTTTGGTTGATATTGGTGGCAATCCCCTTAAAGAATAGAGACTTAATAATGTCTGTCTCCGGAACCTTAATCACTTCGGCGAGTTCATGGACAGAAAGGCCACCGGTTAAGGTGATCATCTCAGGGCGTTCATCCTGAGCGTCCTGATTACGGCGATTCCGACGCTGTTGTTGACTATCGTCTCCTCCTCCCCCGCGCCGAGGGGGTTTGTGAGATCTCGGAGTGCTCGTGGGTTTTTGGGTGGCCCCTTTGGACTTGGGCTTGGGTGGTCTAGCCAGGGATAAGCTGAGATTAGAGGGTGAACCGTCGCCGTCCTCCCCTGAGCCCTCGCCAATCTCCTCTAGCGGATCATCTTCATCCAGGAGGTTATGGGGCCGCCGCTTGCCCTTGACGGCAGTCTTTGGCTTCCGCAGTTCTTGCTGCTCGTCTTCCTCACGGCTGCTGGTACCACGTCCCTTCTTCCGCTGCCTGGGGGGCGTCGGCATCCGTAAAGTGGTGTCAGGATCAGGCGCATTTAAGTCAGTGGCAGCCGTATCTTCATCGGTCTGCGCACTGGTATCGGGGTCGGGCTGGCGACTCTTGGTTGGTCGTCGTAGCTCAGGCTTGGGCTTGAGCTGGAGATTTTCTTCATCTACTTCGCGGATGGGAATGGGACCACCCGATTGTTGATCGCCCTCTCCCGCGTGCGGGTGCGATCGCGCTTCAGAAGCGGCTTGATCACTTTGGTGGGTTTACTAGGGCGACTCGGGGGTTGAACCAACTCAACGTTAGGGGCGCTGACAGTTCTGACGCTCGGCGTTTCCTCCCCTGTGCCGATCGCAGCCGGCGCATTGGGCTTAGCAAGGCGTTCTGGCCGTGGGCTGGGTTGAGTTTCGCTGGGCGTCGAGCGAGGGCGACTCAATTGTGACGGTGGTGATGCGCTGCGAATGGGACGACTAGGGGCAGTCGATTCCGGGGCCGCGAGTTCTTTAGGGGCGGCAGGCTGCACCGCTGCGCTATCACGATTAGGTGCCTCTGCTGGTTTGACAGGGGGCTTAGGTCGGTGGCGGCGAATTTCTAGAATTTGCTGCTTCCGAACAGGTTTGTTAGGAATGCCGCTGTCTTTGGAGGGCTGATTGCTGGCTGTGCGGGGTCGGGGGGGAGTGGGTTTGGTAGGGGCTGTCAAGGTTGGTTTGGGAGTGATCTCAGTTTTTTTGAAATTCTGTAACTCTGAGCGAATTCGCTCAGCATCCTCATCTGTAATTGTGCTGCTATGACTCTTAACTGCAATGCTGAGTCGTTCGCAGGCTGCCAGAATATCCTTATTCTCCAAGCTGAGTTCCCGTGACAACTCATATATTCTGACTTTGCCGTTATTCATCCACATCTCCCTTGTTCAAGACCGTTATGCCATAAGACAGACCCGCTTTGTTAGACGAAACTTACAGCAACCCAACTATGACGTAATGATATTCACCGAAAACGAGGGCGACATCTAAGATCTGTCACCAGTTTCTCAGTGTAGCTTGATTTCTAATTGTCTGGCTGATTCGATTAATTACCTAGGGCTTGCTGAAAAAGTCATGCTGCCGAGGGAATCGTAAATTTGGTGGTTCTCGTTATCTTCC
>JAQCKL010000158.1 GCA_027592485.1 Cyanobacteriota bacterium | reverse complement strand
TTCGCATCATGGTGCGGCGACTCGCGTAGCGATTTTGACACCGAATAACTTTTCAAACATCCTCTAAAGCGTCACATCCGGTCAAGCTGTGACGCGCCATTAAATACTGGGGGTCGTTGTAGGCCAGCCACACCTGTTCCGCTTCGTCCTGCCAAATTAGTGCCTTCTGGGGCAGATCGATGCCGATTGTCCGACTGCATTGCATCAGCGGCGTACCCACATTGGGATTTCCAAAAATCAAGACTTGGGTGTCCCGGAGTTCCTTGTCCACAGCGGCAGCGTTCTGGGCATGGTCAATACGGGCCATTAAGGTCAGGCCCTGCGCTTGCAGCACCGTTTCGAAGCGATCGCCCGTTTCCGCCACATCAAACTGGGTGGGCACCTGCACCAGCCCATTCCCTGCTCCGTACATATCCGCTCGCCCTGGGCTGTGGGAGAACGCCACTATCCCAAAACAGGCGATCGCGCAGGCCAACAAAACGATGCGTCTCAAAATTTTCATGGGGTTAGGGGGGCACAGCAATAGCCTCCATTATGGCCAGCCTGGGATTAATCCGGGTGCTTTAGATCGATCTAGAAACAACTAGTTATCTGTCTGCTCGGTACCCGGCGGGGCTATCGGTCCTTAGGCTTAGCGTGATCGCGGCTATTGGAGGGGTTGCAGCAGTGACGCGATCGCGGCATGACTATTGTTAGCATTGGGGTTGATGCCCGAAACCCTTCCGGTGCCCTCGTCCTCTACGAGTCGCTGGGGGTCCAAGGTCACACGCTCCACCGTTCGTTTTCCAAAAAGCCCTGACCCTGTAGTCCTGAAAAAGGTTGGCCGCCTGAGGGAATAGCTGTGCCATGCTGGGTCATACTTTTTAGTTGTTGCAAATACCCCAACCACCCAGTCACTATGCCGATGGACGACAAATTTATGCTGATGATTCCGGGGCCGACCCCGGTGCCAGAGCGCGTCTTGCTAGCCCAAGCCCAGCACCTGATTGGTCACCGCAGCGGTGAATTCAGTCAGATCATGGGGGAGATCACCGAGCATTTGAAGTGGCTCCACCAAACCCAAAATGATGTCCTGATTTTGGCGGCCAGCGGCACCGGGGCCATGGAAGCGGGCATCATTAACGTGCTCAGCGCGGGGGATCGCGTGTTGGTGGGCAGCAACGGTAAGTTTGGCGATCGCTGGGTCAAGGTCTGCGAAGCCTTCGGGATCACGGTAGACCTAATCGAAGCGGAATGGGGTCAACCCCTCGACCCCGCCGCATTTGAGGCGGCACTGACCGCCGACACCGCTAAAGCAATTAAGGCCGTCATCGTCACCCACAGCGAAACCTCCAGCGGTGTCCTCAACGATTTAGAGGCTATTGCCAAGGCGGTTAAAGCCCATGGCGAAGCCCTGATCATTGTGGATGCGGTCACCAGTTTGGGGGCCTGCTCGGTGCCCATCGACGACTGGGGCCTGGATATTGTGGCCTCTGGTTCCCAGAAAGGCTATATGATTCCGCCCGGTTTAGGATTTGTGGCCATGAGCGATCGCGCCTGGGCGGCCTATGAAAAATCCACCCTGCCCAAGTTTTACTTGGATCTGGGGCCTTATCGGAAAAGCGCCGCCAAAAACACCACCCCCTTTACCCCACCGGTCAGCCTGTTCTTTGCCCTGCAGGTAGCGCTGGGGATGATGCGAGAGGAGGGGTTAGAGGGGATCTTTAGCCGCCATCAGCGTCTACAGCAAGCCACCCGCGCGGCCATGAAAGCCCTGAATTTACCGTTGTTTGCGGCAGATGATGTGGCCAGCCCAGCGGTAACGGCGGTGATGCCCCAGGGCGTGGAGGCGGAGGCGATTCGCTCAACCATGCGGAAGCAGTTTGATATTGCGTTAGCGGGGGGACAAGACCACCTCAAGGGCAAGATCTTCCGCATGGGCCATCTGGGCTTTGTGTGCGATCGCGACATTATCACCGCTGTCAGTTCCCTAGAGGCAACCCTCACCCATTTGGGGGCGACGGGCTTTACCCCTGGGGCAGGGTTGGCGGCAGCCCAGGCGGTTTTGATGGCGTCCGGTTGATTCTGGCAAACCTGCTGATAGATGAGGGCAGGCACAAGCCCTGCCCCTACGCACCGAAAAGGGTTCGCCCATCGTAGGAGCACCTCTTGTAGGTGCCCTCGATCAGGGAATAGCGCGAAAATACCCCCATTCCCCCGCCAACCCATCCATTGGGTGGCGAATTTGCCTGGGGTCCTGCCCGTTAGAATCAAACAAGCGGGCAGTTAACGGTTGGCAGTTACAGGTTTGATATAGGCATTATGGTTTCTGGCAATGCCGTTGAGTTTTTAGACGAATTTGATGTGGTGGTGGTGGGGGGCGGCCATTCCGGTTGTGAGGCGGCCCTAGCGTCGGCCCGCTTAGGGTGTCGCACCCTGATGATCACCCTCAATCTCGACAAAATTGCCTGGCAGCCCTGCAACCCTGCGGTGGGGGGACCCGCCAAATCTCAGCTCGCCCATGAGGTGGATGCCCTTGGGGGAGAAATTGGGAAGGTGAGCGATCGCACCTACCTCCAAAAGCGGGTGCTCAATAGTTCCAGAGGCCCCGCTGTCTGGGCACTGCGGGCGCAAACCGACAAACGTGAATACGCCGCCGTGATGAAAACGGTGGTCGAGAACCAAGCCAACCTGTCCATTCGGGAGGGCATGGTCACCGACTTGGTGATCGGGGACAACGACGAAGTGATTGGGGTTGAAACCTACTTTGGGGTGGCCTTCCGTTGTCAAGCGGTAATCCTGACCACCGGCACCTTTCTGGGTGGCACCATCTGGGTGGGCAATAAGTCGATGGCGGCGGGCCGGGCCGGAGAATTTGCCGCCACCGGCCTTACCGAAACCCTCCAGCAATTGGGCTTTGAAACCGGACGGCTCAAAACCGGCACCCCAGCGCGGGTGGATCGGCGATCGATTAACTTTGACGTACTCGATCCCCAGCCGGGAGACACCGAAGTGCGGTGGTTTAGCTTTGACCCCGAGGTGTGGCAGGCGCGTCCCCAACTACCCTGCCACCTTACCCGCACCACCGCCGAAACCCACCAAATCATTCGCGACAATCTGCACCTATCGCCGGTGTATGGGGGCTGGGTGGACTCCAAAGGTCCCCGCTATTGCCCCAGCATCGAAGACAAAATTGTCCGGTTTGCCGACAAGGAGAGCCACCAAATCTTCTTGGAGCCCGAGGGCCGCAACACCCCCGAAATCTATGTGCAGGGCTTTTCGACCGGGTTGCCCGAGCGCTTGCAACTGGCGATGCTGCGCACCTTGCCGGGGCTAGAGCATTGCACCATGTTGCGACCGGCCTATGCGGTGGACTATGACTACCTGCCCGCTACCCAATGTGCCCCCACCTTAATGACCAAGCGGATGGCGGGGCTATTTTGCGCCGGGCAAATTAATGGCACTACCGGCTACGAAGAGGCTGCGGCCCAGGGGCTAGTGGCGGGTATCAATGCGGCGCGGTTGGTGCAGGGGCAAGAACTCGTGGTGTTTCCCCGAGAGGGCAGCTACATCGGCACCCTGATCGATGACCTCTGTACCAAGGATCTGCGGGAGCCCTACCGGGTGCTGACGTCGAGATCGGAATACCGCTTGCTGCTGCGTTCTGACAATGCCGATCAGCGACTGACCCCGTTGGGCAGGGAGATTGGATTGATTAGCGATCGCCGCTGGGATCTCTTCCAAACCAAGCAAGCCCACATTGCGGCGGAGAAGGCACGGCTGCAAACGGTGCGGGTCAAAGAACGGGATGATGTCGGCCAGCGGATTGCGGCGGACACCGATCAACGCATCAAGGGCTCAATTATCTTGGCGGACCTGCTGCGTCGCCCCGGCTTCCACTATGCAACCCTGGAGCAGTACGGATTGGGCAACCCGGATCTGGCGCAGGCAGAAAAAGAAGGGGCTGAAATCGACATTAAGTATTCGGGCTACATTCAGCGGCAACAGGCCCAAATTGAGCAGGTCAGCAAAAACGCCAATCGCAAATTGCCCCCAGGGCTGGATTACCAAGCTATTGAGACCTTGTCTAAAGAAGCTCGGGAAAAGCTTGCCCAGGTGCAGCCCTTGACCATTGGCCAGGCTTCCCGAGTGGGTGGGGTCAACCCTGCTGATATCAATGCCCTGCTGGTGCATCTCGAAATCCAAACCCGCCGCGAAGCCACGGCAGTGTCGCTCTAGGGATTTGTGTAATAGGGCGTATTCCGCAAGGCGGGGCATTAATCCTGGGGCAAGAATTCAGGAGTCAGGAGCTAGGAGCCTTGCGCTTACTGAATTCTGGCTCCTAGCTTCCTTCTCTAAGAAGCTTTCCCGGCTTAAATGACAGGCCTGTAAGCGGTTAGTTGAAGTTGCGACCGCCGCCGCCGCCGCCACCGCCTCTACTGTCGGTGCGGGGGCGGGCTTTATTGACGCGCAGTTCACGGCCCAACCATTCGGCTCCGTCGAGTTCTGAAATGGCTTTGTCTTCATTGGCTTCACTGGCCATTTCGATGAAGGCAAAGCCTCGCTTGCGGCCCGTTTCGCGATCGCTCGGCAGACTCACCCGGCGCACTTCACCGTATTCAGCAAAGACCTCTTTTAAGTCCTCTTCCGTCGCTTGAAAGGACAGGTTTCCAACGTAAATAGTCACAATTCTCTCCAGGCAGATCGATCGGAGCCAATCGCTCGGAGGTTCGTTGCCAAGGCAATTGAGATCTTGGCCAAGCTTCCGAACGTTAGGGGCGATCATAGCCCAGCTCGACAGCCTGTGTGGTAATGCAACATACATGCGGGGTGGCAGCGTTACGGTTGGGTGAATCCCGGCCCTGGAGGCCTGCGTTATTAGGAACGTAAAGGCTTGGGAATGGGTGGCCCTGGGGTTGCGCTTGGGGGGGCTGGAGACGGCGGTTTTGCCCCCAAAACTTCGTACACCGCTACGGTTTGCTCCCGCCCTTTGAGGGTGAGGGCACCCCAGTCTTCCACCTGGAATTGAGAGCGGATCTGAGGCCAAATCCCTTCGCTGTCATGGCCGATCAGAATCCGACAATCACTGGACTGCCGGGCTTTGTCCACACTCTCCAGGCGGGAAGCAATATTGACACTGTCACCGATGACGCCATATTCCATCCGGGTTTGCCCCCCGAGGCTGCCGACCACCACCGCACCGGTAAAGATGCCGACCCGCATTTGCAATTCGGGCAGTTTTTGGAGTTGGCGGCGGTGGTTGAATCGATCTAGGCGGGTGGCCATGTCTAGGGCACAGGCGACCGCAGCGGCGGCATCTTGGGCGATCTCCCCATGGCTGTGGCGAATAATCGGCACCCCAAAGACTGCCAATAACCCATCTCCCGTAAATTTGTTGATGATGCCGTGGTGGGTTTGAATGGCGTCGGCCATGGTGCTGAGGTATTCATTCAGCCAATCCAGCAGCACCTCTGGGGGGTATTGCTCGGCTAATGAGCTAAAGCCACGAATATCGGTAAAGAGCATGGTGGCCACGGCGCTTTGGCCCGGTAGCTGGCCGGACTTCAGTAGGCGATCGCGATTTTCCCACAGGGCATTAGCCACTTCTGGGGAGGTATTTTGCCCTAGCAGAAACAGCATCATTTGTCGCTGGCGGGCCAACTGCTGGGCTTGGGAGGCGACGACGACGCTGCTGGTGCCCACCATGGCGAGCGCGGGGGCCGCTACCGGCACCCAGCTTCGCAGCAAAAACAGCCCGAAACTGGTTATCCCTAAGAGAAAAATGAGCCCGGTCTGGGTGATTCCCAATCCCACCGGGTTACGAAAGCGCCAGGCCAAGCTTCCGGCCAAGAGCGCCCATAGCCCGATCCAGCCCCATTCTTGCCAGGGGGTGCTGGTCCAGAGGAGGGCGCGATCGCCCGTCGCCGCATCCAGCACTTGACTGACCATTTGGGCATGGATGACGACCCCTGGCATCTTGTGGGTTTCTTCCACCCCCGCCCCGGTAAAGGGGGTGTAAAACAAGTCCTTAAGGCTGGGAGCCGTGGGGCCGATCAAAATGATCTTGCCTTCGATCCAACTGGGGTCCACTTGATCATTCAGGATCTCAGACAAGGTCACCTGATGGGCCGGGGCAATGGGATGGCGGTAGTCCAACATCACCTGATAGCCACCGGCGTCGGTGCGACCATAGCCACCGGAGCCGGGCTGCAGTCTCACAAAAGAGGTCGGCCCCAATTGCAGATAGTCCGGGTTGGTGGCGTTGTTCTCAGGCTCAATTCCCTGGGCGCTGAGGTAGTGCAGGGCCAACTGTAGGGAGAAGGCAAACAAAACCTGGGAGCTGCCGTCTCGGGCCGTTTCACTGCCGATAATGAGGCTGCGGCGAATCACGCCATCCCCATCGACCACCACATCGTTAAAGCTGATCTGCTCCGGGGGGACACCCTCCGGCGGCGGGATGGCGGGGTGATGGTGATCGGCCAGTTTGGTAATGGCAATGACATTACCGGCCTCAAAGGCCTGCAGTAGCGCTTCCCGGCCTGGGGGCTTCGGGATTGCCCGGTACATATCCAAACCAATCACCGCTGGATCATGCCGCTGGAGCTGGGTAATTGTTTGGGCCACGGTTTGGTCGGTGAGGGGAAATTCCCCAATCTGATCTAGGTCAGACTCCGTCACCGTAACGATCAAAATTCGATCATCGAGGGGCAGCTCATTGCCCATCCATTGGCTACCGGAATGGCGCAGCCGCATCATCTGATCGTAGACAAGGCGCTCGACCCCTTCTAGCAACCCCGACTGATTCGCCCCGGCTACGACGGTGGACAGGGTCAGGCTCGCTAAAACCATCCCCATGGCCCCTTGCCATTGAGGCCATTGCTGTAGTCGTTGCCGCAGCTTTTGGAGAGAAAAGGGCGATCGCCCCCAACGGGACCTGAGACTCACGGGCAGGGCATCCTGGCTGGGCATGAATAGAACGGCGTCCCCAGGGGGGGATGATGCACCCCTTGACAAAAAGCGTTACCTCCAATTACAGCCTGGTGATTGACCTCTCCGGATCGCCTCCCCGGTCAAGGCGTTGATTCGGTGGTAACTGATTGCCCGTGAGACTGATTGCCCGTGAGACTGATTGCCCGTGAGACTGATTGCCCGTGAGTTCGTGGGCTGGGGCTGATGCCTGCACTGATGCCGAGGAGACGTAACCAGCAGTCCCAAACGCATCCTGTGATCATGGACACAGTCTGTAATTGTTAGACCAGATTCACGTCTGGGGCATGTTTGGGTTACAGCATTTTTCAGATCAAGCAAGCCGCAATGGATACCCCAGCTCCAGATGTGACCCCACCCCATGAAACGGTTGCCCAGCTCAAACAAGCCCTAAGCCAGGCTCAAGCCGAGCTCAAAACCCTGAGGCAAGCCCAGGCACAAGAGAGGGTCCAGCGGGAAAAGGTTGAGTATGACCTGCAAGCCTCTCGACAGCTCCTGCAACTGGTGATGGATACCCTGCCGGAAGCCATTTTTTGGAAGGATCTCAATCTTGCTTATTTGGGATGTAACCAGAACTTTGCCGAGGATGCCGGGCGGGCTTCGCCCCAGGAGATGATTGGCAAGACCGACTATGACATGCCCTGGAAAACAGAAGAAGCAGAGTTTTATCGTGAGTGCGATCGCCGTGTGATCGAAAGTAATCAAGCCGAATTTGGCATTATTGAACCTCAGCTCAACGGCGAGGGTGAGGAAACCTGGCTCGAAACCAATAAAGCCCCCCTCCACGATAGTGCCGGTAATGTGATCGGGGTTCTGGGCACTTACCAAGACATCACCCAGCGTAAACGCGCCGAAGTTGCCCTGCAGGTATTAAACCAAGCGCTAGAGCTGAAAAATACAGAGTTAGAAGAAGCTTTGGCGCGATTAAACCACTCCCAAATCCAACTGATCCAGCGGGAAAAAATGTCGGCCCTCGGTAACTTGATGGCCGGTATTGCCCATGAAATCAATAATCCGACTAATTTTTTACTGGGGAACTTAAAACCTGCCCGAGAGCACCTTGCCGACTTGTTGGGATTACTGGATGTATACCAGGCTGAATATCCGAATCCCGGCGACGTTGTCGAAGACGAAATTGAAGCTATCGATCTCCCGTACATCCGCAAGGATTTCCCGAAATTACTCGACTCCATGGGGGAGGGGGTTAAACGGATTCGAGAGATTAGCAACAGCCTCAGAATCTTTGCCCGCTCGGATGCTGAGGAGCAGGTTCCCTTTGATCTCCATGAAGGGTTGGATGGCACCCTATTGATTCTGAAACCCCGCCTCAAGGCTGATGAGCAGCGACCCGCCATAGACGTTATTAAGCATTACGGGGCTATTCCTGCCGTGAGTTGTTTCCCTGGGCAACTCAACCAGGTATTTATGAATATTTTGGCTAATGCCATTGATGCCCTAGAAGAGGGCAACCAAGGGAAAAGCTTTGCAGAGATCAAAGCACAGCCGAACCGGATTACGGTCACCACCGAGCGATCGCCCTGCCAAAAATGGACCGTGGTCCGAATTCAGGACAATGGCATGGGCATGACGGCGGCCAACCGGGCCAAGATCTTTGATCGCGCCTTCACCACGAAGGCGGTGGGTAAGGGGACGGGTTTGGGACTGGCGATCGCCCACCAAATCATTGTGGATAACCATGGCGGCACCATCGAAGTTCATTCCACCCCAGGGCAAGGAACCGAATTTATCCTGCAAATACCTTAGAGGATGTTTGAAAAGTCGGTCTTGAAGTAATAAAAGCTCTCAGGGTATAAGTTGCGACAAG
>JAQCKL010000157.1 GCA_027592485.1 Cyanobacteriota bacterium | reverse complement strand
TTAAAGCCCTAAAAGGGCTGAAGCCCTTGTCGGACATGAAGTCTATACTTTTTCAGCAAGCCCTATTTACCTGTGACCAATAATGAGGCGGAGCGCGCCCTCCGTCATGCCGTCATTGCTCGACATATCACCCACTGCACTCGCTCTGCTGAGGGCAGTGACGCCTATGCTGCCTTGCTAACGGTGATTGAAACCTGTCGCCGCAGGAACCTGTCCCCTTGGTCTTACTTGGCCGAGGTCATTGCGCTCAGACGCAGAGGACTATCGGCTCCTCCAGTTCCCGCGCCAGTTCCTCAGGCAACTTAAGAGGCAACTTAAGCAAGGTTGGCTAGCAGGGGGGGAGTGAACCTTTACGTTCTACCTGTGCCCTTCATTTCAAGTTGCACCCACTGAAGTCCCTGCACCAGTGATATCGACTGATCGACTTGTTGCATCTGTTTTCACCCCTGGGCTTCCCTCTGGTCTAAAACCGCGATCGCCTCTTTCACAAAATCCTGGATAAATGCCTCCCGGCGGTTGAGCTGAAACTGCTGCTCCACCACCGCACTCACCCCCCCATCCCCCCAATCCTGACCCTGGCGAAAATACGCCACAAAGCTTTTCCCCGCAATCCGAGTCAGGTACGCGGCGCTGGCCCCCTGCACCGCCCGACTGGCCAAAGCCGTCGCCACCGTCACCTGCATCCCCACCGCCAGCAACGTCATCGCCCCCTTAACAATCCCCAACCCCGTCAACGTGCGGGCCAGGGAGAGCGCCAGGGTTTTGCCCTCCTCCAGAGACAGGTCCCACTGGTAGACCTTGCCCAACTCCACCACCATCTGGGCATTGATCGCCGCCGTGGCCAGCAGATCTACCCCCGGCAAGGGCGAAGCCGCCACCACCCCAGCATTGATCCATTGATAGCGATCGATGATGCGGTCCGCCTGCTGGCCGCGCTGAGCGTCGATCAGGTCGCGGGCTGTGCTGCCAAGGCGCTGCGATCGCAGCAAAATCGTCTCCGCCAGCAGGTCGGCCCCCTCTTCCCGCAGCACCGCCGTTAGCCGTGCCTCCAGAGGCCAGAGATCCGGATCCATCTGCGCCCATTCCCCACTGGGCAACTGCACCGCTTGGGGTTGGGCGGCGACATCCACCACATCCTCAGGGGCAATTTGGTGTTGAAAGCGCGATCGCACCGCCGCCAGCACCGCTGCCAAGTCCGCTTCGGGATACAGATCCACCTTGTTAAACACCACCACCAGCCGCTTCCCCATCTTCAGCAGGTCGCAGGCTAGGGCATATTCGCTCTGGCGCAGATCATTGTCGATTACAAACAGCAGCAGATCAGCCTCAGCGGCCAGATGGCGCACCTGGGCTTCCCGCTCCGGCCCCTCAGCGCTGGCTTCCAGCAGGCCAGGGGTGTCGGTGAGCCAGAGGGTTTGCTCTAGCCCCGGTAGCCGCAGGGGATAGGTGGCCGCGACGGTAGTGCTGCCCAGGGGCGCGGCCACGGTGCCGACGATATCGCCTAGGAGTTGATTCACCAGGGCGGTTTTGCCCACGGAGCCCACCCCAAACACCACGATCCGTAGATCTTGGAGATCCAGATCAGTGGCCAACTGTTGGGATTGCTCCCGCAGGGCCGCTTGGGCCACCTGATCCTGAATCTGCGCCACCTGCTGCGCTAAAGCAGTTAGGGCGGTTTGGGCCACGGCCACTTTTTCGTCCGGCAGGGTAGGGGTGGGTCGCTGGCGTCGGGGTCGCAAAAACAGGTGGCCATAGTAAATGCTGTAGCCGATCGCGGCGATCACCCCCACCATCACCAGCAATAGAAACCCCTGGGCCAGCAGCGGCGAAATCAACGCCAATGCCCCCTGGATGCGCAGCACAAAATCGACCAGCACCAAGAGCCCCGCCAGTCCTAGCAGTCCCCCGCCCAGGATCACCCATAGGCGTAGTTGTTTCATCGCCCTGCCCTTTCCCTAGAACCACCCAGCATCAAAGGTGCATCCAATTTTATGAATTGTGTTTCCCAGGTTAGCCCACCCTGGGGGAAGAGCAGGGCTCTACATCTCCCCTAAGGCCTAGGCGATTTCCGACAATGAATATACCGGTTTTATAGTTGGGTCTGGTGTCCGCCCGCCGCCGATCACCCCACCGGTTTCCCCATAGCCATTAACGACCTGCGGCGCTAGGCTTGTTGCATCGCATACAGGTGCTGGCCAATGATTTTGGCCAGCTCTGGGATAGCGGCTTCGACATCCCCTTGGACCGATTGACGCATTTTGTTGTACGTAGATTTCACCAGTGGGGGAGAATTTTGAGCTCTTTTGTCAGTCAGGCTGAGTAGCGTATCGGCAGTGCGGGAGCGGTTTTGAGCCAGGTAGTCAACGGGGTCCCCCGCTGCGACGCCCTCTTCCCAAATCGGCTCTAATACCTCAAAGAGAGCGGGTAACAATCGCCCGACCGCCCCAGGAATATAGCTGGCACCGACGCTCTTTGCAACCCTGTAAGCAGCTTTCAGAGCTAGACCGGTGATGCCGCTTTTTGCATTCACCTGAGTCTCCATCAGCTCCGTACAATCGGCAACGATACTGGCCTTGACCGATGGGTCCTGAATTATTTTGCTTAGCTTCATTGGACTTACCCCACCCATAGAATCGTCTGTATAGAGTGTGCCTATTTGCAGCATAAAATCAACCTTGACTCAGTCAGATTACAGATTTTGACGGGGGGCATTGTGCCCTGAGTGCAGCCAGATCATGAGCGCCAGCAAATAATCCGGGTACGATCAGAGGACCTTTTGCCTGTTCGAGCCTGTGTTAGAAAAGCTCAAAAAAGCCCCTGGCCTTCAACTGCTGAAATCTAAACCGGTGGTCCTCATTGTCCAAACGGTGATGAAATGGCAGCGGGATGAATGCTGGGAGATTGGCGCAGCCCTGTCTTATTACGCCCTGTTTTCATTATTTCCAATTTTTTTGGTGGTGTTGAGTGTCTTTGGCGCTTTTATCGGCCCGACCAGCCAGGTCTATGACCAAGTGCTGGACTTCTCCCAGAGCAGCCTGCCGCCTGCGGCTCACACCCTTGTCAAAGACACCTTGCTCCACCTGAACCGCAACAGTGTCAGTGCTGGGATTGTCAGCTTCCTACTCGTATTTTTCACCGCCAGCAGTGTGTTTGGAGCTTTGACCCGAGCCATGAATAAAATTTGGCATGTCCATCTGGCGGCAACCCACGGCTCGGGCATCCAGTCAGCGATAAATACGTTCTTACGCAATCGTTTCTTGGCTTTTGTGCTGGTGTTTAGCAGTGCAGCCTTGATGGTGGTGTCCTTGGTTTCCAAGATTGTGATTGAGGTCATTCTGGATCTGATCCTCAATTTGGACAACGTTGTGAAGTTTACCCAATTAGATGATCTGCTGCTATTGCGGACCCTCCAAGGGCTCACCACTTATTTGATCCTGTCGATGGTGCTGATGGTGCTGTTTAAGGTTTTGCCCAGTACCCGTATCGCCTGGCGGGATGTGTGGCTGGGGGGGGTTGTGTCCACGGGGCTATTTATGCTGCTACAACACCTCGTCAGCAACAGCATTATCCAAATGGGAGAGCAGTTCCTGTCCTATGGGGTAATTGGCAGCGTCATGATCCTGATGCTGTGGATCTTTCTGACCTTCCAAATTTTGTTGCTGGGCAGTGAGATGACCTATGTCTATGCCCATCTCTTAGGCAGCCGTAGCCGCCTAGACCCGAAGCGCAAGTATTAGCTGGTGCGGACCCGCATCAAGGGCTGGCCAAATTCTACCGGCTGGGCGTTTTCTACCAAAATTTCGACAATCTCGCCGCTGATCTCCGCTTCCAGCTCGTTCATCAGCTTCATGGCTTCGATGATGCAGACGGTTTGCCCCGTTTTGATGCGATCGCCCTGTTCCACAAAGACGGCTTCATCGGGGGCCGGAGAGCGGTAAAAAGTCCCCACCATGGGAGAGGTGATTTCCACTAAGTTGGGGTCCACGGTGGGCGGGGGTACCGGGGCAGAAGCGGGCGCGGCAGGTGTTGTTGCCGGAGCCGGGGCCGCGACCACTGGAACGGCTACCTCAGGGGCAGGGGCCGCCACCACGGTCATTGCCCCTGGCTTCCGTAGGGTCAGCTCAAAATCACCGCTTTTCAGAATGAGCTCTGAAATATCGGTTTGATTTAGGGCTGCCACCAACTCCCGTAACTCACTAACGTTTAAATCCACCAATTGCACTCCCTGCTCTGCCAGCAGCGTTCACTAATAATGCCGAGTTGTCCCATCGATCCGGCCATTTATCCGGACTGTTGTTCAGGCAACAGCTTAAGACTCCCGTCCCAGATAGGAGTCAGAACGGGTATCAATCTTAATCCGCTCACCAATGCTGATGAACAGAGGCACCATCACCTGGGCACCGGTTTCCACAATGGCTGGCTTAGTCCCACCAGTGGCGGTATCGCCTTTCACCCCTGGGTCAGTTTGGGTGACTTCGAGAACCACAGAGTTGGGCAATTCCACCTCTAAAATCTTTTCGCCCCAGCGCACCACATTGACTTCCATTTCCTCCCTCAGGTACTTGACCCTGGCTCCGACTTGAGCCGCAGTCATACGCACCTCTTCATAGGTTTCCATATCCATGAAGACCAGGTCATCGCCGTCCCGGTAGGTGTGCTGCATATTCTTCTTTTCCAGGTTGGCCTGGGGAACGGTTTCACCGGCCCGAAAGGTCTTTTCAATTACGTTGCCTCCCTGCACATTTTTTAATTTAGTGCGAACAAAGGCAGATCCTTTACCGGGCTTGACATGGAGAACCTCCACCACCCGCCATACAGATCCATCCAGCTCAATGCTGACACCGGTGCGAAAGTCATTACTGGAAATCATCTGGCTACTTCTGGGTTGGAATAATCGGCAATTCATTTTACCGCCCAGTCGGAACTTCCCAACAGAGAGAACAGTTCATCGGGATGAAACCCGAGATGAACCGCCCTGTGGCAAGATCGAAGGAGGTTCCTATACCGTGACGTTCACACCGTGATTTCCACCCCACTCCCCATGCAACGATTCATGCGATCGCTGGCGGTCACCCTCTTGGTGCCCCTGTTCTGGACCGGATTAGCCCTGATGGTCGGGGGAGGGCAGTTGGGTACGGCTGCGGTAGCCAGTCCCTTGCCTGCACCCTTGGTGGCTTATCTGCCACCAGGGAATGCGATTACGGATGGCAAGGCCCTACTGCGCTATGGCTTGCCGATTGAGAATCAGGAGATTCGCAAGATTCAAGGCAATATCGAAGGGCTATCGGAATGGCTGCGGAGTAAACGTTGGGGACCGATCAAACGGGAAACCCAGAAAACCAGCCAGTTTCTGGAACGGCGATCGCCCGCCATCTTGGCAGCCGTGCCAACCGCGAAGCAGCCCCAGGCAGAACAACTGCTCACGGACCTCAAAACGGGTCTAGAAGCCATGGATGGCATTGTGGATGCCAAGGATAAATCCGGCGTTTGGCAACAGCGGGCGACTTTGCTAGATACGGTGGGGGCGATCGAAGCCCTAATGGTGGATGGATTTCCCTTTGAGGTGCCGGAGGAGTACAGCTACCTCCCCCAACTCAAAGGCCGCGCCACCGTAGCCTTTGAAACCACCCGAGGCACCCTCACTGCGGTCATCGATGGCTACAATGCCCCGGTGACAGCGGGTAATTTTGTGGATTTAGTGCAGCGGGGCTTTTACGATGGCATGCCCTTTATCCGCGCTGAAGATAACTATGTGCTGCAGACGGGGGATCCGCCGGGACCCGATGACGGCTTTATCGATCCCAAAACCGGTGAGTATCGGGCGATTCCCCTAGAGATTTTGGTCAAGGGGGAGACTGAGCCCATTTACGGCGCGACGTTTGAATCGTTGGGGATGTATTTAGAAGCACCGGCCCTACCCTTCTCAGCCTTTGGCACCCTGGGCATGGCCCGTCCCGGCGGAGAACCCGATGGCGGTTCGTCTCAGTTCTTCTTCTTTTTGTTTGAGCCTGAATTGACGCCAGCAGGCCTAAATTTACTGGATGGTCGCTATGCGGTGTTTGGCTATGTCACCGATGGTAAGGATGTCCTGGACAAGCTCAACCAAGAGGATTCCATTCTGTCGGCTAAGGTCGTGGATGGCTTAGAAAACTTAGTGGAGCCCTAAGCATGTACCGTAGCCAGTCCTTTGGGTATGGCTAGACGCTCCCCGTTGGCGCAGCCTGTCTGAAAGACTGACGACAAGCTCAATCAGAATGGGGCGTGGAACGGTTACCCCGACAAACACCAAAGCTATGATGGGCAAAGCTTGCGTGCCCATCAACAGGGTCAAAAATGGGCAGCAGCAAAGGCCTTTGACCATCATAGGCGGGAGGTGAATTCTTGCTCAGAAATCGCCTTGCCCATAGGCTTGCCTTTATGGGCAAGGCCGCCATGCCTGTAATTTAAGCCGGGAAAATCGGTTGGAGAAGGAAGCTAGGAGCCAGAATTCAGTAAGCGCAAGGCTCCTGACTCCTGACTCCTGAATTCTTGCCCTAGGACAATGTCCCGCCTAGTGGAATACGCCTTGCGCCATGGCCTATAAAGGCGTGATCGATCGCTGGCAGGTGGGACAGACGGCATGGATCATCAGTTGGCAATCTAACAATTGGTAGCCGGATTTCTGGGCGGTTTTGGCCCCCACCTTGAGCACCGAGTCGTTGCGAAATTCGATGGTTTTATTGCAGCGGACACAGATTAAATGGTGGTGGTGGTGGGGGGCCGGTTGGTTGATTTCGTAGCGCTTTTGCCCCTCAGCTAGCTCCAATTCTCGAACGATGCCCATGCGGGCCATCAGCTTCACATTACGGTAAATCGTCGAGAGACTGATGGGTTCTCCCTTTTCCTTCATTAATTCACAGAGATCCTCAGCGCTGAGGTGATCCCCCTTCGGCAGATTCTGAAAAGTCTCCAGAATGATTTCCCGCTGGGGGGTCATGCGCCATCCCCGCTCATTCAGCTCAGCCTTCATTGCTGTGGGGGTATAGGTGGCCATAAGCAGGGGGAAATAATCAACAAGCAATACTTAATGAGAATAATAGCGGAGCCCTAGGTCTTTTGCAATAGCTACGGCTTATTGAGAATGATAGCGGTTAGGCTGGCTGGCGATCGCATTTTTGACTTCGGAACGCGAATCAAATAACACGGACAATCAAAATGTTGCAGGGACACGGCTGTCCCTAGGGGAATATTGCGGTCTTAATAGAGTCCTGATCCTGAGGGTGTCGGTGATGGGACCCGTATCCCCATTTGGACCTGCCAAAGACTGGTGTATAGGCCATTGCGCTCTAGTAGCGCCTCGTGAGTGCCCGATTCCACCAGTTGCCCCTGCTCCATTACATAGATGCAGTCGGCATTGCGAATGGTGGAGAGGCGATGGGCGATCGCGATCGTCGTCCGATCCTGAGTAATTTTCTCTAAGGAACGCTGGATCGCCGCCTCCGTCTCGTTGTCCACCGCTGAGGTAGCTTCATCCAGGACTAAAATCGGCGGATCTTTGAGCACAGCACGGGCGATCGCCAGCCGCTGCCGTTGCCCCCCCGAAAGCTTTTGGCCCCGCTCTCCGACGATGGTGTCGTAGCCCTGGGGCAACATCGCAATAAAGTCATGGGCCTCAGCAATGCGGGCCGCCTGCTCAATTTGGCTGACGGTGGCCCCAAAGGAGCCATAGGCAATGTTGTCTGCGACGGTGCCATGGAACAAAAACACGTCTTGGCTGACCAGCCCCACCGCCTGGCGCAAATCCCCAGGATCCAGTTCCCGTAAATCGAGGCCATCCAAGGTGATGCGGCCCCCATCCACTTCATAGAAGCGCAGCAGTAGCTTCACCAGGGTGCTTTTGCCGGAACCGGTGGAACCCACAATGGCAATGGTTTGCCCGGCAGGCACCTTTAGGGTGAGGTGCTCCACCACTGGGGCTCGATCTCGATAGGCAAAGGTGACATCCTCAAAGCGAATATCCCCCTGGATGTTGCTCACCGGCAATCGCTGCTGGCCGGGATGCAGAGTGATGGGGGTATCCAGCAAATCTAAGGCCCGTTGGGTAGAAGCCATGGCCCGTTGATATTGGTCGAGGGTGTCCCCTAGGCGGGTCAGCGGCCAGAGTAAGCGCTGGGTCAAGAACACTAGCACACTGTAGGTGCCCACGGCCAAATCTCCGGCGACGGCCAAGAGCCCCCCATAGATCAGGGTGGCGGTAAAGCCAATCAAAATCAGGATGCGAATCAAGGGGATGAAGGCGGCGCTGAGGGCGATCGCCTTGCGGTTACTGAGGCGATACTGCTCACTGTCTTGACGGACCCGCTCGGTTTCATAGGTTTCCGCCGTGAAGCTCTTGATGGTGAGAATGCCGCTGAGGTTATTGGAGAGACGGCTATTCAGCACACTCACCCGCTCCCGCACTTCACCGTAGCGGGGGGCCAGCAGCTTTTGGAAGGCGATCGCCCCCCAAATAATGAAGGGCATTGGCAACATTGCCATCCAAGCTACCCCTGGGGCCATCACAAAAAAGGCACCCCCAATCAAGATCACCGTGGTGATCACCTGCAGGACTTCGCTCGCCCCCCGATCTAAAAATCGCTCTAGCTGGTTGACGTCATCGTTGAGCACCGCCATCAGCCGCCCGGTGCTGCGGTCTTCGAAATAGACCAGATCAAGATTTTGCAGATGGGTGTAGGCATCCACCCGCAGGTCCTGCTGAATCACCTGGGCCAGGTTGCGCCACAGCACCGCATAGGCATATTCAAAGGCGGACTCTAGG